>JANTFQ010000014.1 GCA_024763405.1 Calditrichaceae bacterium | reverse complement strand
GTGCACCACGAGATTGAACTGGCGGTTTGTCTCAGTAAAACCTGCGCATCTGTATCCCCGGAAGAAGCGGCAGATTCTATTGCCGGCTATGCCGTCGCTTTAGACCTTACTTTGCGCGATATGCAGTCAGACGCCAAAAAAGCCGGTTTACCCTGGGCAGTGGCAAAAGGATTTGACAATGCCTGTCCCATTTCTCCCTTTACAGAGGCCGAATCGGTTAACGATGTAAATAATCTGGAACTTCTATTAAAAGTGAACGGCGACGTCCGGCAACAGGGTTCTACCGGACAAATGCTTTTCAAAATTCCGGAACTCATTGCCTATGCCAGTAAATTTTTTACCTTTGAGCGGGGCGATCTTTTCCTCACCGGAACACCGGCCGGTGTGGGGCCCCTGCAGGCCGGCGATGAAATAGAGGCATCCATAGAATCCATTGGAACCTTTCACACAACCTGTATTTAAAAAATGATTACATTATAAAATAGAGCGGAATGGAATATGCCCGAGCAAAAAATGGAACACCTCCTGAATATTATGAAACGTTTGCGCAAAGACTGCCCCTGGGATGCGGTTCAAACACATGATTCTTTAAAACCCTATCTTCTCGAAGAAGCGTACGAAGTGCTGGAAACGATTGATGATAAAAACTATGATTTGCTGGCTAAGGAATTAGGTGATTTATTACTGCAAATTGTCTTTCACAGCGAGCTGGCTTCGGAAGCGGGCCATTTTGATTTTAATGACGTGGTGGATAAAATTTCACATAAACTCATCGAGCGCCATCCGCATGTATTTGACAATCAGAAAGTACACTCTGCCGCTGATGTACAGAGCAACTGGGAACAATCCAAATTAGAAAGTGAAAACCGCACCTCTCTGCTTGAAGGTCTTCCACAGTCCATGCCCGCCTTGCTGAGTGCGCAAAGGCTTCAGGAAAAAGCCGCCAGTGTCGGCTTTGAATGGGAAGAAATCGAGTCTGTTTTCGAAAAGGTTCAGGAAGAGTTGGGTGAATTTCACGAGGCCTATCATCAAAATGACGCCGATAAAATCCGGGAAGAATTCGGAGATGTTTTATTTGCTCTGGTGAATCTGGGCCGGTTTTTAAATGTAAATGCCGAGGACGCCTGCCGCCAGACCAACGCTAAATTTATCCGCCGTTTTCAGTTTATCGAAAAAAAATATAACGGCGATCCGGCCGCGATGAAAAAGGCAAGTCTCGAAGAATTAGATGCGGTTTGGAATGAAGCAAAGGAACTGGGTATCTGATGGATTATCTTGAATTTGTTCGAGAATGCGCTGACCCTGAAACGCTTGTCTTGCGTACCGCTGAATTTTTACAGCAGCAGGAAATTAAGCGGCAATTTGTTTTAATAAAGCACCGGCCATCATTGAATCCATTTACTCTGCTCCTTTGCCAAAACGATGCCTTTGATTTTGAGCCGTGGAAGAAATCGCTTCTCAATAAAACCATTGCCGTGCAACCGGGGCGTACCGTTTTTTTTCAGGACTGGTATTATTTTTTCCCTGAAGCGCATTATAAAACCGAACCCTTTTTCTTTTTTCTTTTTTCTGAAAAACCGGATACATTTTTACAAAACCTTCTTCTTCAGTGGAATCACTGCGCCGCCCTGTTAAACGCTTCTGCCGTCCAAATTGCAGCGGAATACGAGATGGCACAGGGTTCCCTTGTTTCACAACTTCTGCACGATGTAAATACCATTATTTCTCTGCAGGAACCGGAAGAAGTTGCGCAGGATTTTAAGCTCCGTATCGCTTATCAAAAAAAGGCCAATGAAGATTTGCTCTTTTATATGCGTCCGCTGGAACTTCTGCCTTTCGGTGTTGCGGTTGATCAATTGATTGCATCTTCCTTGCAATTATGCGAAATAGATAATAATAATTTTTTATTAACGATTTCATCCGAACTGGCCGATATTTCAATAGATGTGGAATTGTTCTCAAAAGCATTTAATGAAATTATCTGGAATGCTTATCAGGCAACCAATAACAATGCATCAAAAATTAGAATTGAGGTAAACCGGATTCCCTCCGGCTCGCCTTTTATTAACCACGACTGGCTGGAAATCATGATTGTTGATAAGGGTATTGGCATTAGCAAAGATTATCTCGGACATATCTGGGAGCCTTTTTTTACAACACGTAAGGCAGCCGGACATACCGGTTTTGGTTTGACAAATGCAAAAAAAATTATCAATGCCCTGAATGGTGGTTTAGAATTAACTTCCCAAAAGGGGCGCGGAACCGAAGTAAAAATGTATTTACCTTATTTATGAAAAATCAAAAAATTTTCATCATCGAAGATAATATTGTCTGGCAACAGAGTTTCCGTAAATGGCTGGGAAAAAACTATTTATACGAATTCGCCGCCGATACGGAAAAGGCCCGGCAGGTCTTTGTCCGTTTTCTGCCCGATATCGTTCTGCTCGATCTCGGTCTTCCAAAAATTGAACAAGGCCTCGAAGTGCTGGATTTTATAATCAGCCGCGGAACCGACGCCAAGATTATTGTTATCACCTCTTCCCAGGATCATCAAAATGCGCTGGAAGCACAAAAGCGCGGCGCCTCCTCCTATTTTTTCAAGAGCGAAAATATTAAGGACGAGCTGCCCCTTTCCGTAAAACGCGCTCTGCAGATGCAAAGCCTGGAACGGGAAAATCTTAGCCTTCGTAAAAAGCTGACGGATACCCTTTCGTTTGATGGTATCATTTCCGTTAGCAGGCAAATGCAAAACATTCTGCGCCTTACAGAACAGATACGCAATACAGGTGAACCGGTTTTGCTAACGGGAGAATCCGGCACGGGAAAAGAAGTCATCGCCCGGCATATTCATACCCGCAGCAAATTTTACGATAAACCATTTATCGCTATTAATGCTGCCGCCCTTCCCGAAAATCTGTTGGAAAACGAATTGTTCGGACATGAAAAAGGCGCATATACCGGAGCGCATGAATTAAAAAAAGGACAGTTTGAACTCGTACGTGGCGGGACCCTGTTTTTGGATGAAATCGGTGAACTTCCCTCCAGCATTCAGGCAAAACTTTTACGCGTTCTGCAAGAGAAAACGTTTTATCGCCTCGGGGGTACGAAGGAATTAAAAGCTGATTTTCGTCTGATTACTGCAACCAACAGGGATTTAAGCGAAGAAGTGAAACACGGCCGCTTTCGTGAAGATTTGTATTATCGTTTAAATGTCATCCCTCTGCGCATTCCCCCTTTACGGGAACGCCCGGACGATATTCCGGCCTTAATCAATTATTTTGCCACGCGCTACTGCAGCGAAAACAATATTTCCCTGCCGCGTATCGAACCATCTCTGGTGGCCTACCTGTCGCGCCTGCAATGGAAGGGAAATGTACGACAGTTAGAAAATACGCTAATCCGGATGCTGGTTCTGGAACATAAAACCCTTACCATTAAAGATTTACCGGAGCAAATTCTCGAAGAAGAAAATGCATTCCTGCAAAACGCATTAAGTACAAAATTAACCTTAGAAGAAATGACCCGCTTATACGTAAACCTCGTTTATGAGCATACCGGGAAAAATAAAAAAGAAGCCTGCGCTTTTTTAAATATCAATTACCGCACTCTGCACAGCCGTCTTAAAAAAGAATAATTGCATAAAATACAATCTTGCCTTTTTAAAAATTGCATATTCTGCAATTTACCCTTGCTTTTCTACTCTATTCTGTTGTTTTTACTGATGTTATGTTTTTTTATACACAACCTGTTGATATTACAAGGCTTACGCTGTGGCATAGTACTTGTATTAAGAAAAGCAGTCACTAAACAGGAGCAGGTCCTATGTCTTTTCAGAACATTCTCAACGGCAACTTAAAAATTACTTCGATGGACGATGAACTCGGAAGAAGATATTACAGCATCAAATTAACCTTTTCCGATAACGATGTTTTAGCGGTTTACCGAAACAGTATGGATGAGCTTGTAACAGAACTGCCCAACATTCTCTCTTCCGCTATTCAGGCAAGGATTTTAACAGACGATCGTCTGGTCAATTAATCAGGGAGGAAAAATGAAGATTTTTATATGCGAACAAGACCCATACCGTGCCAAATTAATGCACGATATTCTTTCTGTCTATAATTATAAAATTGTTACCGTCGGAAGTCAGAATGATTTTTTTATAAAGGCTCAAAATCAAAAACCGGCCATCATTGTGATTAACGAAATGTTTGCACAGCATTCCGGAAATGAAATGCTCAGCCTCCTCCGTAAAGACCCGCAGACAGCCGATATTCCTGTTATTTTCATTCACGGAGACACACCTGTAGAACAACAATTAAACCAATATCAATTTGATAACCTCACCGAGATCGTTCACGAACCCGTTAAGATTAAAAATCTGAGGCATTATATTGATCGTTGGACAACATTAAGAAGTTTATATATAAAGCATTAAAATTATGGAATGGTTATATTTTACGATTCAGGTACTACTTGCCGCCCTGTGGCTGATATTTAGAGGAACCAGTATCAAGGATGATGTTTTATTTTAGCATCAAGAGGGAATTCGTATCAGGGACGATTTAGAAAGGCTTTTCTGCTTTAGGCAGGAAAGCCTTTTTTTTATTTCTTTTTCCAGCGGCCGTCTACGGTAATTTTTAAAGGACTGTGTGCTTTAATATAATCCGCCACGGCGTCGCGTATCAATACCTTTGTATTAAAAAACCGATCCTCTGGTAAAAAAGCCAGCTTGGTCATACCGCTGTTCCCTTCGGCCAGATAGGTTGTGGTCGCAATTTTATACATCCGGTTTTCATCAACGGCTTTTCCGTTAATCATAAAACTGATTATCTTATCTCCATCCTGCCGCTGTGTATCATATACGACACGTCCACCCGAAATGGCCAGCCCCGAAAAAGATCCGTAAACGCTCGTTTCCATCAGTTCCTTCAGAAGTTTTCCCGAAACGGTGACCAGAACAATTTCGTTACCAAACGGAAAGACACCCGCCAAATCCCGTGGCGTTATGGGACCAATGGCTAAATCCCTGCGCATGCCGCTGAAATTATTAAATGCAAAATCAGCATCAACCGCGCTTAACATAGCATCGCACATTAAATCACCCATCGGTGATTCGCCCCGCCCGCTCCGGTTAAGTGTATAATTGGTTACACCGATTACCGTATCAAAATCCGGACTGTATTTTCTCTTAAGAGCATTAATCGAATCCGCGGTTTCCGCATCCGGCCAGTATTCATCCTGGCTTAATAAGAGAAGCCCGCCGCTCTGTGACGGTAAACTGTATCCGCTGAGTTTTTTAGCTTCCCGGTTTACGTGTAAAACCGCCATTCCTAAATTTCCACCGCCGGCATAGTTCTGAAAACACAGCGTATGATTTACCGGATCTTCCCAGGGCTGTTGGTATCCCTTATTAAAACCGCCGGAAATCAAAATATCAATACCCGATACGAAACGGGCAAATTCCATTGTCGTCACATAAGAATGCTTGGCAATATTCTGTTTCTCCTCTTCCCGGATTACTTCATATTCTTCCTGGGCGTCATACGGTAAACCGAGATAGGTTAAAGCAACTATTAAATCCACGTTTTGTTTTTGCAGTGCCGCCACCGCCTTTTTTGCGGCTGAAATTTCGGGACTAAAAATAAGACCGGACACATTTTCAGGGTCATCCGCCTGCTCTGCCGATTTGGAAATAATTCCAAATACACCAATTTTTAAACCACCCTTTTCAATAACGGTATACGGCTTAACGGGAGGCGGTGTTGTATTGGTAACGCTGTCTTTTAGATTGGCCGCCAAAACAGGAAAATGTGCTTTTCCGGCAAGAAACTCTAAATTCTCTTTTCCAAAATTAAAATCATTATTGCCCGGTACCAGCGCGTCATATCCGACCATATTCATATAGTCGATGATGGCCAGTCCCTTCGAAGCCGCTCCAATTTGAACCGCTCCCGAAAAAATATTACCGCCATCCAACAGTAAAACAATATCGCCGTTTTTTTCAGCAAGGGCACGGGTTTTCTTCAGAATTCCCTGTACCGCGGCGCCGCCACCTAAAACCGGAGGGAAGTTGGGATTCATATAATAGGCTCTCTGAACCTCAATTCCGGCACGCAGATCATTGGTATAAAATAAATATATATTCTGTTGTTTCTCAGAGGCGAAAAGGCCGCCGGCAAACAAAAGAAATAAGAATAGATAAAATGCCTTCATTATTTTTCCCCGCCCCAGGTGTAATTTAAGTCGATACGCAGAAAATACTGTGTTACATCCACCCGGTCACTATCCGAACGGTTTCCAAGTCCGTAAATAGAATCCGCAAAATAATCATCCTGATAATACTGCATCGATGAAATACCACCGCCGATATCTACTTTAACATTATTTATTTCAAACCCGGAACCGATAGTCAGCACGGTGCGGCTAAAATCTTTGCTTTCACGCAGGGTTCCAAACAGGAAACCGGCTCTGAGCGGAATTTTATCAAAAAAGAGATGTTCGATTCCTGTATGAATGGTATACGTATCCTGGAAATTAGTCGAATTTCGGTTATCTTTAAATCCGCTCCAGAAATCGTACACAAAATCAAAGGATATTTTTGCCGCCAGCGCATTTACAAAACGGTATTCCAATCCCGCACCTAATCGGGTTGGATAGGTAAGTGTCTGCGAAAAGGACGTTGTATCGGAAGGATCGGTATAATTGTTTTTGAAGGATACCGAATAGGGTAAACGGGCCGATACACCAAGCGCAAGACGCGCATTGTACACATAACGAACGCCCAGCGAAGTCGTTACCGGCAGGCCGTCTATTTCTTTTGTCAGATGTTCCCGTCTGGCCGCATTCAGCATCGTAGCAAACTTCGGATCGATATTCATTATGGAATCGATGTCGCCGCTTAAAAAGCCAATTTGCAGACCGGCCGAAAGATTATCCATAATTTCATAGGCGGCCGCCAGCGATGTCTGATACAGAAAACCGTTTTGCGCAACCGAATTGTATCCCAGCAGAATATCACTTTTATTCACCGGGTCACGTACCTCTTCCCGGTAATCGTACTGCATATCCTTAAAAGGTAAAAAGGCTGCGGCAAATGTAAATCCTTCTAAAAAAGAAACCGGCGGACGAACCATTACCGTTCCCTGAAAGCGGTTATACCAGTGTTCGTTATAGGTATAGGAACCGTAGTCATTAAATCCCACAAAAGAATCATAATAGGGAAAAGAACGGTCTTCACTTATTTTTGTTAAGTTCATTCCGGTCTGAAACTGAACAAGACCCTTTCCTGTACTGAGCAGAGCAGGATTTAACGATGCCGCACTAAACACATCGCCTCCGGCAATTCCAGCACCGCCTAATGCTAATGTCCGGGCGTTCATAAAAGAAACGTCATCACCGTAGCGCATTTTCATCTGATTAAAATCTGCCCGCTGGGCGAATAACGCCGCCGAACTAATTATGATTACCAATAAAACCTTCATCAATTTCATTCTATCCCTCGGTTAAAAATTATAATTAAATTCTACATAATAAAGATTGGATATTTTCCGGAGCCATTGAGCGCCAAAACGCTTATCCGGATTTTCATCTAATGTGGACTGCCAGGCATCAAAAGAAACGTTTGATATGGATCTTTGATGTTCTCCGGTGTATTTCATACGAAAAGATAAATGGTGATCTAAGCGCATATAAAACGATAGCCAGTAGCGTATCGCCCCTCTGGGGCTGTCCATTACAGCAAATTGCGTATCTTCAAAGTTCCATAAAAAGCCTTTATAATAAGCGACCATTCCGCTAAATTTTAAATTCTTATTAAAATTATGCACATAATTTGCCGTCAGTGCTTCGCCATCCAAAACAAAATCGCCAAAGACCCGGGGACGCGGATGTACCAGCAGCTTTGAGGAAGTGTACATCAAATCAAGATTATCGTAATTGGAAAGCCGGGTTCGCATACGACCGCGAAATTCCAGATTTTTATAGTACAGATTTGAAGTTAAACTGTTTTGATCTTCACGGGTCTGCCATTTTTGACGCAGTTGAATTCCCAGCGGAAAGACCGGCCGGTAATCCAGCGTTCCCACCAAACGGTAGTGTTTGGCGCCGTCTGCTTTACGCACCCAATTATCATATTGAAAACGGGAGGTGAATTTACGATTCAACTGGTAAAAAGCGTCGAGATAAAACCCTTCTTCGGCCTGAGGCTGGGGATTATTCTCATACAACTGGCCATACAGGGCAGACTGAAGATAGTAGTAATCTTCGTAAATCGTTCCCTTGTAACGACGGTTATTAGAAAAAGAACGCTGGTAAGGATTATCGAAACCCACATCATAATTGCGATAAAGGGCTAAAATATTTAAGGTAGGAAACTGAAAATAGGCCGAAAATACCATAGCCTTGGGATCGTCGCCCATTTTGAAAAAACTGCCGTTTTTCTGCAACTCGCCGTATTCACCCTGAAGAACAATATTGCCGATAACGGATTGAAAATCAAAACCGTAAATACGCCGGTATGATTCTGCCGCGCCCCACAAACCACTCTGGGCACGGGCAACCGAACCGCCGTATGCCTGCTTGATTTCACTATCCGTCGTTACCTGCCGGCGATCCCAGTTTTCAACCCCATTATAATCTCTTCCGGCAATTTCATAAGGATTCGGATCGATAGGTCGATCGTAAAGGCTCTCATAAAAACTCAGACCAAAAAAGGTTCCCGGTAAAAAATCATACTGCAGGTGACCGCCGTAGGTCATTTCATTTACCGAATTCAGCCAGCTTAAATTCTGTCCGTTTGGACCGCGCAGGGAATCATCCAGGGCATAATTAAAACGCTGATCCAAAACGATTAACTGGTTAAATCCCGCCTTTGTATTATTGGAATAATTATAGCGATTTACAATCGCGTCCCGGGAATCATAGGATACAAATCCCAGGGCGCTGAGATTCTGAAACCCTGCTTCTGCGGCAACTCCGCGCAGCGTATATTCTCGGGTGCGGGAATTATCTCCGGAGAGTCCTGTGTAGCGTTTACGGAAACCGTACCCTGATTTTCGGGGCATAAAGAAATCGGTGTTTTCCATAATGACGCCCTGGCCCAACGTAACCTTATAATTACCGGCATACAATTTACGCAGAACAAAATCACCAAAATGCTGATTTTCGATACCGATATAAAATTTCGCCTCCGGAATTTTTATGGCCGAATCATTAAAATAGTGGGTCGGTTCGTTAAGATTGCGCGTATACGAAATCCCGGCTTTGATATCTTTGCCGTAAGACAGCCGAATTTTTGAATACATATTGGGCATCATATTATAGCCGGAGACATAGCGACCGGAAACCGCCGAAAGCCCGGCTTCTGTTGTTTGCGCACCCTCATCGGCCATAAAGGGTGTGTTGTCCATCCGTGTTAAAATACTGCCGTGCAAACCCGATAAATTGGTGTCTTTATAATCCAGAAAGTAGCGGGCTGTACGATAGGCATAGTTAGAAAGACCGGGTGTTCGCCGGAAGTCACGCTGATCGCGGATCAGGTGGACTTCTTTGCGGTAACTGAGAATCGCCGCGGCATCCACCGGAGAGACATTCTGCAGGTTTACCAGCTGGTCGTAGCGCGCCGTGTTGACATTCATCGGATCCAAGGCTTTTTCTACCCAAAGGTCGATAAAAGCATCGTTCACTCCTTCGCCGGAACTCCAGCGGTCCAGGCGGAAATAAATCTGTTCTATCTTTTCCTGAATAGTACTCAGGGGAGCAAAGGGTTCTATTCGTACCAGCGGTTTAATTTTTTCGAATACTGGCTGGTCGATGCCTTCGATTTTAAGCAGATCATAGACGCTTTTCAGATACCCGCGATAGGTGATGCGATCGTATATTTTTTGGGCGATCTGTTCACGGACGGGCAGTTGTTTGATTTCCTGCAGACTGGCCGTATTGATACTTAACTGATTATCCGCCGTGTAATTTTGTGCCGCCACCTGAGATAGCAAAGCAAACAAAATAAGCGGAACGATCAAAAATTTAACGTTCATACGTTTCCCGTTAATCATCATAAATTAAACTCGTAAGTCAAACCAAATTTGTGGGTTTCCGGTAAAACCGGATGGTTGTTAAATGAATAGTCTAAATGAATACCGTTGTAATTAACACCAAACCCTGCTGAAAACCGGTTGGGTTCGGTACTGGCACCCACACGCAGGGCCAGCCAATGTACCGGCAGATATTCGAGTCCGCCGTGGATTTCCATATTAAAGCCCACTGTTTTATCAAAAGAAAGCGAAGTAATTAAATTGCTGACCGGACGGTAAGCCGCCCCAATCACCAGTCGCTGCGGCAGTTCGTGTTTGACGTTCGCGCCAAGAACCGGCGCATTTATATTGTAAACATAAACACCCACATAGGTGCGCTCGTACAAGGAAGCCTGCAGCCCGGCGTCCATTCCAAAGGTTCCGGCAGAACCGAGATCGACCCCGCCCGTGGATTCGCCAAGGCTTAAATGGTAGTACTTTAAATTATAGCCGAAGGAAAGGCTGCTGTGCATATCCTTAAGCAGATAAAATCCGTGCGAGACCGTTGCTGTAATTTCCGATGACAAGGACTGACCTTTATAGGAAACGCCATAATTCTCAAACACAACACTTACGGTTCCGAATTTCCCCGGAAGCGGCGCGGCCGCAGCGAGAAAAGCGTCTGAGAAAAAAGCCTGATTAAACGGACGCTGTACCGCCGTGGCAACCTGGTAGATATTAACCATTGCCAGGCCGGCCGGATTGTAGTAGGAAGCCCACACATCATTGGCCGCAGCCACGTAAGCGTCGCTCATTCCCGTGGCCCGGGCCGAAGGATAACGGCTGTCGAAAACACCTGCCTGAACCAGGGTTGCCAGCAGTAAAAGACCAACTATTATATTACTAATTTTCATTCCAAATCCTTTATATAGTCTGTTCTATTTTAAAACCGTACCGACGACAATCGGCGCCATTTTCACGGTTCTTTTACCGGTTTCATTATTAATTATTTCAAGATGACAAAGGTAGGAACCCAGCGGCACATATTCACCCAGCTCGTCGAGCCCTTTCCATTCTTTTACTTCCGTAATCGGCAGCGCGTTTCCGTCTTTAAGGGTTGTCACCAAACGCCCGCCAAGATCGAATATGCGCAGGGTAATATGGGCATTTCCGGCACCGGCATTAAACTCAATTCGCATCGTTTCACCGCGGTCCGGAGCAAAGGGCTTTGCCTCAACCGACAATAAGGCTTCGGATCCGTCGAATTGCGGTGAAAACATATCTTCCGCATAACCTAACAAAAGCTGACCGGCATTATTGTAAACATTTTTAACACCACGAACGGTCACCAGATCTTCTTTAGAGAAGCCCGAAAGATCAATTCCAGCCGTATCCCAAACCCGTACCGTACCAGGACCGCTTCCATCGTCAACCGTAATATTTGTGGCGCCTCCGACATTATAAGCGATATCTGTTATTCCGCCGGTAATTTCAATAAAACTGCCTTCGTAATCGGTTCCGGAGACTTCGGCGGTTGACATTTTCCGAATAGCCGGTATTTCCGCCCCTGTTTTTAAAACGGTTGCCGTATAATTTTTTATTTCGAAGACCCCTTTATACGCATCCAGTTCACCCTGAAGAATAACAAGATTTCCCCTGCGGATATTTGGATCGTCTGTTTCGAAACTATAAATATTTAAACCATATCCGGATTCATCCTGTAAATAGGCAGAGACATGTGTATTGCTAAGGATTCCAGCGCCGATTGTAACGACACCTTTCACGGTGATTGGCGATCCTATTTCTTTAGAACGGGCTTCTTCGATTGAGATAAATGGAATTGTGGTGCCTTCTCCCGTCAGCACAACCGGGGATTGTTCGACCGGGGTTAGACTTCCGCCCGGAGCTGCTGTCCGCACTGCAAAAGTAGAAACCGCATCTGCGGAAGGAGCCGTTAAATTGCGCACCGTCAGGGTACCCGTTTCTTCTGCCGTGAACAATAATTCGCTTAACAGAATTGTTTTCCCATTAATTTGCGGAGCGACATCCGAAAAAGCACCGGAAACATCTACATCTCCTGCCGTTCCGCTCCACTGCCAATCTGCCGGAACAGTTAGCTCTACCTGCTCAAGGGTATCCTGCCCGCTTAAACTAAACAGAAAATCAAGATTCGCTAAATCCGAAATCCCAACGCTGTCCGGCGTAACGGATACTGCTCCGCGACCGTCCGAACTTCCGGCGAACGTAGTTTTAAACAGGTCTTCCTGGTAAGCGGCCAATAATTGGGGACTGCTGTTATACTGATCAATTACCCCTCGAACCCCAAGCGTGTCACCGATTGCAAAATCGGAAAAATTTAACCCGCTGGTATCCCAAATGCGGATGGTTATATCACCGCTGCCGTCGTTAATAGTAATATTGGTTCCGCCGCCGATACCGGTAGCCAAATCCGAAATAATACCGGCCGTCTCAATAAAAGTACCCTCATTCTCCAAATTGCCCGCCTGCAAAGTACTGATTTTCTCCACACCGGGAATTGCGTTACCGGTAGAGATAACTTCCAGCGTAATATTTTCAATTTGGGTAGTGCCGGTATGTTCTCCGACGACGCCGGAAATCCGTACCAGGTTCCCACGTGTTAATTCCGAATGTACCGCATTGTAATCAAAGATATTGATGCCGCGTCCGGAAGCATCCTGAACATAAGCGTCGGTGCGCGTATCAATCGTAATACCGGCGCCAATAGAAACAACCGCTTCAATTATCACGTTTTGTCCATTGTAGGTATTAAAATTATTTTGAATGTCCGCAATGGTTACCAGGGTGGCCGGCGCCTGCACCTGGACCGTTGGCGAGCCGCTGATACTTTTTAATGTCCCGCCTGATTCGGCTGTTTTTACCGCAAACGAAGAAGTTGTTCCCGTAGAAGGAGCATCCAGGTTATCGATTGTTATCGTCCCGGAAGCCGTTTCGGTTAGCGCCGCATTTGTAATTAATATGGTGTCTATATCAACCGAAACAGCAGCGCCGGCAAAAGCAGTACCGCCTAATGTTACTTCATCTGCTGTACCTGGCCAACTCCAATCCGCCGGAATGGTAAGCTGAATTGTGGTCAGCGTATAACCGGCAGCTCCCGAGAAGGAAAATTGAAGGCTTACGGTTGTATCAACCGAAACCACAGAAGGATCTACCGAAGCGGAACCCTTGCCGTCGCCAGATACCGGACCGCCGCCATCAAAGGTGTGCTGGCCTAAATCCGCAAAATAATTCTGATCGTGGACTTCCCATTCGCTATCACCGGTATTCGTACCAGCCGAAGCGGCCCAATCCGTATTTCCAGAACTAACAGAGCTTTTACGGATAATCGTATGATCTTTTGTAGCGGTACCGACCCCGGCAACATTCCAGCCATCTCCCGGATCTTCGGTGGGAACTCCGATAACATCTAAAATAGTCCAGGTAGAACCGTCTGTCGTTTTTTCGAGACTGCGGGCATCGTTTCCATTAAAATGTACCACACTGGGATAAGATAAAACTTCGTCGGCGTTAGCAGAATTAAAAAGAGCACCATCAACCGCATCGGTAATAATGACCCAAACATCCCCATCGGCTATTTTAGCACCGGCTGGAAAAGTATGCCAGTAGGCCCAGTCACCGCCATTGGCAGACTGCCCTATGCGGTAGTTTGATAAATCTACCTCCGCCCCGGTACCGTTAAAAACTTCAATTCCTTTATTATTGCTGCTGCCTTCGATATACTCCGAAAAGAATAAATCCGCTGCCTGTGAAAAAAGAAAAAGAGGCATCATTAAAATAAGAAAAACTATACTTTTTGATCTCATAGAACCTTCCTGTTTGCGCTCAAAATTAAACGTGGAGGAGAATATACAAAGAAACTGGTTAGATTAAAAATAATTACGAATTAGGCTTCGACCCCAAAAGAGGGGCTTCGACCCCGAAAAATCGGGATTTCGTAAACTCAACAAGCTCAGCCGCCGGGAATTGGGCTTCGACTTCGCTCAGCCAACAAAATTTAGGTGATGGTATTTTAATTTAATGTCAGGAAAATGCCGCTCTTATTTCAGTAAAAACCAATCCACCAGTTTTTCGGCCAGGGGCCGCACACCGGGCGCTTTGCGGTTAGTTAAAATGACTACGGTAAAGTGGTCTTCCGGGAAGCGCTGAATTACATTACGGAAACCGCTGGTAGAACCGGTGTGATGAATCCGCTTATGCCCTTTGTAGGTATCGATGCGCCAGCCGAATCCGTAGTTTTCCTTAAATGGGGTAAAGGCTTTTTTCAGCATCGTCGCAGATACAAGTTTTTCGGTATACAGCGCCTGATCCCATTTCAACAAATCATTTAAATTGGAATAAATGCCGCCGTCTCCCAACACCGCGCTGTAAGCGCTTTGGTCGCTGTCAAAAATACCGGAATCCGTAACGGCGTAACCCTTTGCCCGGTTGGCCACTGTGGAAATTCCTTTTTCATAGGCGACGCTTGTTTCCATTTTTAAAGGTTTGAATATGTTTTTTAATAAATATTGTGCAAACCTTTGCCCCGAAATTTTTTCGATTACCATCGCCAGAACCGCATACCCGGTATTGCTGTAACGATACTTTGTTCCCGGTTCGAAGTAGGTGGAATCCTGCCGCTTCATCAGCGCTAAAACATCTTTGTCCAAAACCTGTGTTTTTACCGTATCCGGAATTAAGTCTTCGTAGGCCAGTAAACCGGAGGTATGTTGTAAAATATTTTGAATGGAAATGGTTTTACCGTAGGCCGGAAAATCCGGAAAGACTTCGGTGAGCTTTGTTTTGTAATCCAGTTTTCCCTGTTCAATCAACTGCAGGATACACATTGCTGTAAATTGTTTGGTTACCGAAGCAAGACGAAAATTGGTTTGCGCCGTAACCGGTGTGTGTGTTTCTAAATCGGCCTGGCCGTACGTTTTGGCAAAGAGTATTTTCCCGTCTTTGATTATAAGGACTGCCGCACCCGGCATCTTTTGACCAGTATATGGTTTAAACAATTGATCTGTTTTTTCTTCGAAGGTTTTGGAACAGCTTGCTATAACGAATAACATAAAAAGAAATAGCGTGAATAGATTGTATGTTTTGGTCATTTTTTGCCTTTGCAAATACATTTAATAACCCTTCTTACCATTTAAAGCGTAAGCCCATTCAAAGAATGATTAAAACCCTGTTAAAGAATTTCAACACATCCAGACCGCTTCTGATAAAGCGGCATTTTAATTTGCCAATCTCCGCTCGTTAATCTTCAATCGTTAATTAAAAATTTTACAACTCACTGTGCACTCTGCGGCTTCGGATGAATTTTCTGGTTCCCTGCCTGCGTGGGAATGTCAATTGCCACGATGTTTTCAATCAGTCTGCAAATACCGGGACAATTGTCCCAGTTACAACTCTTCTAAACTTTAAAAGTTTAGAAGAGTTCGTACAGGAATCTCAACGTTTAATCGTCCGTAAAAATTCTTCCACTTCCGGAATGCCGCCCTGGTAAATCAAATAGCCGTTATACGGTTCGCGTTCTGTAATTTCCCCCGCGATAGAGGTAAGCATAATTTCTTTCACTTTATCCAGATCATCGGTTTGCCCCAGCGCCCAGCATAGTTTTACATAGGCGACTTCCGGCAGCATATTGGCCCCGGGAATGACGCCCAGTTCCATTAAACGCCGTCCGGTTTCATACACATACATCTGCACGTAACCCCACAGGGTCTGTACCGTCATATAAACCGCCACACCTTTTTTCTGCGCCCGTTCCAGGGCTTTATAAACCGGCTTGTTCACATGACCCAGACCGGTTCCGGCAATGACGATGCCGCGGTATCCGTTGTCAATCAATGAATCAATGATATCCGGCTGCATATTGGGATAGTAATAAACGATAGATACTTTTTCTTCGAAAGCAGTATTTATCTTAACGTTTCTGTCTTTCCGTCTTTTTTTATAATCACTGCGCAGGGGGGTAATTTTCTCCCGGTCGACCATTGCCAACGGGATGTCGCCAATAGTACGAAACGTGGAGCGGTAACTGGAATGCATTTTGCGCACCCGCGTACCACGGTGTAAAAGTCCGTACTGATCGGACGTCGGCCCGAACATAGAAACAACCACTTCGGCAATATCGCTTTTACCGGCCGTATTAACCGCGTGAATCAGGTTGAGTGCCGCATCGGAAGAGGGACGATCGGACGAACGCTGTGAACCCACCATCACGATGGGCACCGGGGAATCCTGTACCATAAAAGATAAAATAGCCGCCGTATGATGCATCACATCGGTCCCGTGACCGATAACAATACCATCCACTCCGTTTTCGACAGCCTCACCGATTGCTTCCGCCAGGCGGATCCATTGCACGGGTCCCATATTTTCGCTAAATACACCAAACAGTTTTTCGGTGGACAGGTTACAATAATCTGCTAATTCGGGAACCGACCCGTATAATTCGCCGGGCGAAAAAGCGGGAATTACCGCTCCTGTACGGTAATCGAGACGGCTGGCGATGGTGCCTCCGGTACCAAGCAATGTTATATTTGGCTTTTTGGGATCAGTGGGAAATTCTTTTTCGGGAATTTTATAGATAGCTTCTTTGTAGCTTTGTTCTTCTATTTTTTCAACCGTATCGGACAGAATGCCGATATTGTACCCATTGGCCAGCTTTATCACAATGTGCTTATTATCCGATGTTTCGGAACGTGGTAAAATAGTGCCGACGAAACTGCCGCGGGTGGTACGCATTTCTACTTCGCTCCAAACCCGTACGTTGTGTTTTATCAGAACCGCTTTGGCCGGGTCGCGGTAACCTTTATAATCTTCACGCATTGCTGCCCCCTTCCGTGGCCAGTTTCTGCTGCAGAAAAGTTTGCACTTTTTCGGCCAGGAGATGTCCTTTAAACCTTTGCATAACCATACCCATACAGTGCTTCATCATCTGTTGCGGCTCCAACTCTAATACTTTCGCGGAGGCAATTGCCTGCTCAATCACCGGCGCCAAATCCGTTTCTTTCCATTTTGGTGGATCATACGCGTCTATCAAGATTCTGAGGTCGGCCTGGTCTTCCGTTAAAAATTTTTCGATTAAATCTGTGCCCTTTTGCCACAAAGCGGGTTGGGCCAGGGCGGATTTAAAAAACA
>JANTFQ010000013.1 GCA_024763405.1 Calditrichaceae bacterium | reverse complement strand
CAAAATTTGCAGTATGCCGATTTTGCCGCCTGGCAGCGCAACTGGTTGCAGGGAGACGTTCTCGAAGAACAACTCAGCTATTGGAAAAAACAGTTGCAATCCAGCAGTGACAACCTCAACCTGCCGGCCGCAAAACACCGCCCGGCTGTACAAACGTACCAGGGCGCTCATTTATCATTTGATCTGACGCAGGAATTGTCCCAAAAACTATACGACTTCAGCCGTGAACATGGCGCAACACTATTTATGACAACCCTTGCCGCCTTTAATGTATTGCTCTTTCGTTACGCGGGACAGGATGATATTAATATCGGTACACCCATCGCCAACCGAAATCGTTCTGCTATGGAAAACATCATCGGCTTTTTTGTCAATACCCTGGTTTTGCGCATCGATATTTCCGGGAATCCTTCGTTTACTGAATTGGTACGGCGGGTCAAAGAGACTGCTCTCGGAGCTTACTCACACCAGGATATTCCCTTCGAAAAGCTGCTTGATGTCGTAAAGACCGATCGTGATTTAAGTCGTTCGCCGCTCTTTCAGGTCATGTTCACCCTGCAGAATGCACAGGAAACTGCTGCGCCGTCTGCAGATTTTAATCTGGAATTTTTAAGTGTCGAAAATAATATTTCGCAATTTGATCTCACCCTGACCTTATTTGAAAAGCAGGGAGTAATTTCGGGCGGTTTTGAATATAATACCGATATTTTTAACGCGAATACCGTAAACGGAATGACCCATCATTTCAAAATGATCCTTGAGCAAGTGCTAAACCATCCACAACAACCCGTTTCCGCAGTAAAACTTCTTGATTCCGCAGAATATACAAAAATAACCGCCGAGTGGAACAAAACGGACACAAATATTCCACAGGGGCTCTGTATCCACCATTTATTTGAAAAACAAGCCGTAAAAACACCAGATGCTCCAGCTGTAAGAGCCGCTGGAAAATCCTGGTCTTACGCCCGGTTGAATGATAGCGCACAAACCCTGGCGCGGTTTTTGTATAAGAAAGGGGTCGTACCGGGGAGCCGGGTCGGTATTTGTACCGATCGTTCATTCGAAATGATTGCCGGCCTTCTCGGCATCTTAAAATCAGGCGCTGCTTATGTACCGCTGGATCCCAATTATCCGGATGAACGTATCTCTTTTATGATCAAAGATGCAGAGTTAGACCTCATTTTAACCCAGCAGCACCTTATGGATAATCTGCCGGAAGGCGGTATTGAAAAAATTGCGCTCGACAGCGCCTGGCAGCAGATCTGCGCCGAAGCGGAGGGTACATTAAATTTACCAGCCTTCGATCCCGAAAATACCGCCTATATAATTTACACATCCGGCTCTACCGGGACACCCAAAGGCGTTCTGGTTCCCCACCGGGCTGTTGTAAATCATAATATCGCCGCCGCAGATGAATTCGGCTTAACCGGCAGGGACCGTGTTCTGCAGTTCGCAACCATTAATTTTGATTCTGCGGTTGAAGAAATTTTTCCAGCACTGAACTCGGGGTCATGCCTGGTACTAAGAGGGCCGGAAGTCCTGATAACCGGGGCACAGCTTATCGAAATGATAGAGCAGGAACACCTGTCTGTCATCGATTTACCAACCGCTTACTGGCATCAGATTGTACGTGAATTAGAAGAATCGGGTCAGCCCCTGCCCGCTTCACTTCGTCTTGTAATTTTGGGAGGAGATAAAATAAATCCGGAACGTTTTATCGCCTGGAATAAAATCGCTGGCAAAGAAATCCGGCTTATAAATACTTACGGCCCCACCGAAACCACCATTATCTCCACGGCCTATGAAGCTTCGGAAAAAGATAAAGAGATGCAGATTCCGGAAGATCTGCCGATTGGCCGTCCGCTACCGAATACCACCGCCTATATTTTAGATTCCCATTTCCAGCCGGTTCCTCCAGGCATTCCCGGAGAATTATTTACGGGTGGTTTGGGACTGGCACACGGCTATCTGAAGCGGCCTGCTCTAACAGCCGAAAAATTTATCCCCGATCCCTTCAGTACGAAACCCGGCGCCCGTTTATACAGAACGGGTGATTTGGTCTGTTTCCGGGAAAACGGCCTGATCGATTTTCTGGGCCGGGTGGATCAACAGGTAAAAATTCGCGGCTTCAGGGTAGAAACCGGGGAAATTGAAAATCTGCTAAACCAGCATCCCGGAGTAAAAACTTCCATTGTAATTCCGCGAACCGATTCTTCCGGTACGAAAAGGCTGACCGCTTATTTTATTTCTTCCGAGGATGGCTTTACAGATAAAACTGCTGCCGCTGGCACTTTGCGTTCTTTCGCAGCGGAAAAACTGCCGGATTATATGGTGCCGGCAGCTTTTGTTCAAATTGACGAAATCCCCTATACCCCGAGTGGAAAAATTGATATCCGCAGCCTGCCGGAACCAGATGACCTCCGCAGCGGCATGAAAACGGAATATATCCCGCCCGAATCGGAAAATGAAAAAATATTAGCGGAAATAATGCAGGAAATACTGGGTCAGAAAAAAATTGGTGTTAATGATAATTTCTTTGAGCTCGGCGGTGATTCCATTTTAAGTATTCAGGTAATTGCCCGTGCCGGACAGAAAGGGCTGCAGATAACGCCCGTCCAAATGTTTAAATATCAAACCATTGCCCAGCTCGCCGTAGTTGCTTCTACCGTAAAAGTGATTGAAGCAGAACAGGGACTTGTACTCGGCGAAATACCGTTAACGCCAATCCAGCATTGGTTTTTTGAACAGAAATTTCAAAAGCCACATCATTGGAATCAGTCTCTATTATTTAAAGTGAATCAAAAACTAGAGCAGGATTTGCTGCAGCAGGTAAGTCTCGCTTTGTTCAAACAACATGATATACTGCGGGCTTGCTTTATTAATAATGCAAGCCCGACGTCACAGATACCAGAAGAGTTTTCTGAGCAATCACCCTTTATTTATTTTGAGGGAACCGGTATAAAAGAAAGTGAACAAAAAACCTTTATTGAACAACATTGTGCCCGAATGCAAACCTCATTCAATCTAAGCAACGGCCCTCTGTTGAAAATCGTTTATTTTGATTTTGGATCAGATCCCGGACGATTATTATTAATTATTCATCACCTTGTCGTGGATGGTGTTTCCTGGCGGATAATTCTGGAGGATTTTCAGACTGCTTACCAGCAGATTTCGTCCGGACAACCTATTTCTTTGCCACGTAAAACGACCTCATTTAAAGAATGGGCAGAAAAATTAAATGCTTATTCTATAAATAGTGCGCTCGAAGCGGAAAAGCCCTTCTGGCTGTCGATGAGTAAAAAGACGTTTCATCCGCTAATCCCTGATAATCCGGACGGTGTTAACAGTGAGGAATCTGCCAACACTGTTTCGGTTAGTTTATCAAAAGACGGGACAAAAGCATTACTGAAGGATGTGCCCCCCGTATACAATACACAGATAAATGACATTCTACTTGCGGCTCTGGTAAGCGCCTATGCCCGCTGGGACGGGAAACGGTCATTGTTGATAAATTTAGAAGGACATGGGCGTGAAGAAATTTTAGATGAAGTCGATATTTCCCGCACAGTCGGATGGTTTACCACACTTTTCCCGGTTTATCTTGATTTAGGCGCGGTTTCTGATAGTGGAATGCTTATTAAACATATCAAGGAAGAGCTTCGGAAAGTTCCAAATAAAGGGATTGGATATGGAATCTTACGTTATTTAAACCCGAATGAAGAAATCAGACAGCAATTGTCAGTGCTGGACAGAGCACCGGTATCCTTTAATTATTTAGGTCAATTTGATCAAGCCCTGCAGCCGGATTCCATTTTAAGCCCGGCTGATGAAAATAAAGGCAAAGAGCATGATCCCGGCGAAAAGCGATCCAGCTTAATTGATATCACCAGCGCCGTTGCCCAGGGAAAATTATCGGTCTCTTTTACTTATAGTAAAAACCAGTTTCATCAAAACCGGATTGCCTCTTTTAGCGAATCCTATTTAGAAGAATTACAACGTTTGATTGAACACTGCAAGGCACCGGAGGCCGGAGGCCATACCGCTTCTGATTTTGAATTAGCCGGACTGGATAATAAAAAATTGGATAAAGTAATGGCACAGCTGAAAAAGGGGAAAAAACGTAGAAAAAAATGAGAATAGATACTTTTATCACAATTTGCACTTTTAATTTTTGTATCTTTCGGGAAAACATCTATAAGGAGATAGAGCAATGGGGAAACGGGTACTTTTTTTTACACTACTATTTTCGGGGGTAATTCTTGCAGGCACTTTTCATACCTTGCCATTGAACGGGAATAACTCCTTTGTAACAGATGAACAATTTATTACCAGCACCGATACCATCACCGCCTATTGCACCTGGGATGCAGATTTTCTGTATTTGGCATATTCAGCGGAATTTTTAGGAAGTCCCTACGATACCGTACGCGGCACAACCGATATGTTTTGGTACATTGATACTGACCCGCATGCGCAGAATCCTAAATCTGGATTCGGTACCGACAAAGCTGCTACATACTGGACGAATATTATGGAACAACAGCCTTTCTGGTTTGATGAACAGAGCTGGAAACTGCCCTTTTATGCTGATTATTTTGTTAAAGGTGAATATGTTAAGCATGATTCTATTTATGGAACATACGGCCCTTATAATCCTGATACGGAGCAATGGGAAGTATTTAATTTGGACACTTCCCTCGCCAATCTCAATATGAACCAGGAGTATTATGAGATCGCTGTTCCCTGGGACTCGCTGGGCTATCCCCCCCATATTTACATTGTGGGCTGGTTGGTAAGCAACGAATGGGAGAGTGATATTTATTGGGTTGGCTATGAACCAAATCGCGATGTGGGTGGAACTTATGGAAGCTGGCCCGCACAATCATTAGAAGGCGGAGACGGCGATAAAGGACCCGATGGTAAATTTAACCATTGGTTCTCCTTTGAAATCACCGCTGGCATCAGCCCAACCTTAGCCAATGATAATCCTGTAGTTTCCGATATTCCCGGACAGTCTATTAGTCAGGGAGATATTTTTTCAACCCTCGACCTCAACGCCTATGTCTTTGATGATTTAACACCCGATTCACTCATCAACTGGACATATAGTGGAAATAATAATTTAGAGGTTACAATTAACAATGCGAACCAGGCAACGATATCTGTATTGAATTCAGGCTGGACCGGTTCTGATACAATTACATTTATCGCAAATGATGAAGGTGGGAAAACGGATAGTGACACCGCAATTTTTACTGTTAACGGACCAAGCGCTATTGATGAAATAGCGGGTCTGCAACCCGATCATTTCACGGTAGAACAAAATTACCCGAATCCATTCAATCCGTCCACAACCGTTTCGTTTGGGTTACCCATTAAAAGCGCATTACGTTTGGATGTGTTTAATCTGTTAGGGCAGAACATCTACAGCTTGCAAGAAAATTTTTCAGCCGGATTCCATACGATTACCATTGATGCTGGTCAATGGCCGGCCGGGACTTATATTTACAGGATACAGGCAGGCCAGTACAGTGCAAATAAAAAAATGATTTTAATAAAGTAAAAAATAAAATAGCCGAAATTATATTCTGATTGTAATACCTCATAGTTCTTTCTTGTAAATAGTCCCTATTGCCTGATACGGCAGTAGGGGTTATTTTTATAGCAGATTTAACAATAAAAAAATAAGGACATTACAGCGTTTATGAGCGAAAATATTAAAGATATTTATCCACTCTCTCCCATGCAGCAAGGTATGCTGTTTCACAGTCTGTATTCTCCCGAATCCGATGCTTATTCCGGACAGTTAAGTTGCAAATTAACCGGCAAATTAGATATTAACTCATTCCGGCGAGCCTGGCAGGCTGTTGTCAATCGCCACGATATTCTTAAAACCGCTTTCATCTGGGAAGATTTGGATGAACCACTACAGATCGTGCATAACAATACCGAGCTTCCCTTTGAGATATTGGATTGGCGCAAAAAATCGTTTGAACAACAGGAAAAGGATTTTTCAGATCTGCTCGAAGCTGAACTCCGGCGCGGATTGGAATTAAACGAAGCACCTTTAATGCGTATTGTTCTTATCCAGGAAGATGACACGGTTTTTCATTTAATCTGGAATCATCATCATTTATTAATGGACGGCTGGGGATTACCCATCATTTTACGGGAAGTAATGCTCTTTTACGATGCCTTCTCCAACGGCCGTGATCTTAATTTACCTCAAACCCGTCCTTACCGTGATTATATCGCCTGGCTGCAGCAGCAGGATATGCAGCAGGCGGAGCAGTTTTGGAAAAACCGCTTAAATGGGTTTGTCGCGCCAACACCTCTGGTAATCGAACAGCGTAAAGACGAATCTCCAGAAGGCTATCATAAAATCCGTTATTCCCTTTCTGATAAAGATTCTGATCGGTTAAACCAGTTTAGTAAAGACAATCAAATCACGCTCAACACTTTATTACAGGCTGCCTGGGCTTTTCTGCTGCATCGCTACAGCGGAGAAGATGATATAGTCTTTGGGGCGACGGTATCCGGCCGGCCGCCGGAGTTACCTGGCGTGGAAGAAATTCTCGGCCTTTTTATCAACACGCTGCCCGTCCGTGCTACCTTTGATGATAATGAAATTATAGGGCAATGGCTGCAGGCTTTTCAAATGGCACAGGCCGAAACACGACAATATGAATACACTCCTTTAGTTGAAATTCACAAATGGAGCGATGTACCCAATACACAGCCTTTGTTTAAAAGCCTGCTTGTTTTTGAAAATTATCCCGCAGGGGAAGCCTTGGAGCAAAAAGAAGCCACGCTTCAAATGACGGATGTACGCTCTATTGAACGCACCAATTATCCACTTACCATCGTGGGTTCGCCCGGCACACAATTGGCCTTTGATATTGCCTATGAAACCGACAAGTTCGACGCATCTGACATTCACCGAATGCAGCAGCATCTTCATATGATATTGATGCAATTTGCTCTTAAAAGTGAGCAAACGCTTTCCGGTATTCTCCTGACAACAGAAGAAGAACAATCACTTGTTTTGGATGAGTGGAATCAAAATCAAATGGATTATCCGCCTCATGCAACCCTGCATAACATTTTTACCCAACAGGTTGAGCATAATCCCGAGACCATAGCGGTCTCTTTTCAGGACGCAAAACTTACCTACAAAGAATTAGACGCCCAAGCCAACAAACTTGCTAATTTTCTGCGCATAAAAAAGGTGGATGCCGATGTTATAGTGGGCATTTCGTTAGAACGTTCCATCACAACTGTCGTAGCCGCTCTTGCTGTTTTAAAAGCCGGCGGCGCGTACCTGCCCATCGATCCCGAATATCCCGAAGAACGTATTCAGTATATGCTGGAAGACTCAGGGATTAACCTGCTTCTGTCACAGGAAAACCTGACCGATCTGTTTAAAGACATTAAAGCGGAATTCATTGCTTTAGATTCTATTTCTGCAGAATTAGAGCAACAGCCGGCGATTCCTCCGGAGAATCATACCACACCGGATAACCTGGCCTATGTCATTTACACCTCCGGCTCTACCGGTAAACCAAAAGGCGTTTTACTTCCTCATCGGGGCGCGGTCAATCTTTTTGCCAATATGAAAAAAGACTTCCTGCTCGAAAACGGTAAATCTGTTTTACAATTGGCTTCCTTCAGTTTCGATGCCGCTACCGGCGAAATATTTGCAGCCTTAATGTCGGGCGCTACCGTACAAATGATTCCCAAGGAGACCCTTTTATCCACCGAAAAATTTATCAGTTTTCTTAAGGATCATCCTGTATCGACGGCTACCATTCCACCGTCACTTTTATCATTACTGCCCGAAGATCGAATCAATAATTTTGAAACCATAATTTCCATCGGCGATGCCTGTACTGAAGATTTGGCCAAACGCTGGTATAAAAACGCCCGTTTTTTTAATGGGTATGGCCCAACAGAAGGCACAATCGGTGCAATCTGGGGAATGCTGGAACATGATGAACCCTTTCCGCATGCATCCGTTCCCATCGGAAAACCATTGGCCAATGTTAAGATATACATTCTCGATCCGTTTCTCCATCCTGCCCCGCCCGGAATTCCCGGAGAAATCTATATTGGAGGACCCGGGGTTGCCCGCGGTTATTTAAAGCGGCCTGAATTAACGGCTGAAAAATTCATTCCCGATTCTTTTTCGAATAAGAGTGGAGCGCGTTTATATAAAACAGGTGACTTGGCCCGCTGGTTACCGGATGGCCGAATTGAATTTATTGGCCGAGTGGATTTTCAGGTTAAAATTCGTGGATTCAGAATAGAATTGGGTGAAATTGAAGCGGAGCTTTCCCAACAAGAAGCTGTTAAAGATGTGGTGGTGGCCGTACACGGCGATAAAGCCGGCGATAAAAAAGTAGTGGCCTATTTGATTGCACAGAATAACACTGAAATAGAGATCGATACAGTACGCAGCGCACTGAAAGAAAATTTACCGGATTATATGATACCTGCGGCTTTTATCGTAATGGACGCTTTTCCGCTTACGCCCAACGGAAAAGTAAACCGTAAGGCATTGCCGGCTCCGGACCAGGCCGATTTTAATGAAAACGACTATGTGGCCCCGCGCAATCAGGAGGAAGAATTATTGGCCTCTATCTGGGCGGATATTTTGAAACTGGATAAGGTTGGCGTCGAAAGTAATTTCTTCGATTTGGGCGGACACTCCCTCCTGGCTACACAGGTTATTTCGCGAATCAGCGACGCCTTTGATGTAGAGGTCCAATTAAAAGATCTGTTTGAATCTCCCACCATTGCCAGCATCGTGCAGATAATTAACGGGAAGCGAAAAGAAGATAGTGGTGTCTCTCTCCCCCCCATTGAAAAAATTAACCGGAACCAGGATTTACCCCTTTCATTTGCCCAGCAGCGTCTCTGGTTTTTAAGCCAATTAGAACCAAACAGTCCGGCATATAACATCCCCTCTGCTTTTATTTTGGAAGGCAACCTCAATTCACAGGCTCTGGAAAAAAGTATCCTGGAAGTCGTGAAACGACATGAATCTCTGCGTACTACCTTTACCGACCGGAGCGGTAAACCGATTCAGGTTATTTCTGACATTAGCAATTTTAGTATTTCACATATCAATCTTTCGGGACTGACACGGGAAGAAGGCGAAGCAGAATTAAAACGTCTGGCCAAAGAAGATGCATTAACGCCATTTGATTTAGCTGTCGGCCCGCTGTTCCGGGTTTCTCTGATAAATCTGACCGATGAACAGCACGCTATTTTGTTTAATATGCACCATATTATCTCCGATGGCTGGTCCGTGAGCGTGCTCATTTCTGAAATTGCTCAACTCTATGTTGCCTTTTCGCAAAATGCTCCTTCGCCTCTCGCTGAATTAAGCATTCAGTACGCTGATTTCGCCCACTGGCAGCAAAACTGGCTGCAGGGTGAAACGCTGGACAAACAAATAGACTATTGGAAAGAAAAATTGGCAGGGGCACCCGCTTTACTAAAACTGCCAGTTGACCGCCCCCGGCCAGCCCTGCAAAGCGTAAACGGTGCTTCAGAAAATTTTATCCTTGACGCAGATTTGTCTTCAGAAATAATGGCATTGACCAAAGAGGAAGGCGCTACCCTCTTTATGATTTTACTGGCTGCTTTTCAAATTCTGCTGCACCGATACAGTGGTCAAAATCAAATTCTTGTCGGCGCGCCGGTTGCAGGTCGCACCAATTCAAAAATCGAAAAATTAATTGGGTTTTTCGTTAATACACTTATCATGAAGGCGGATTTATCGGATAATCCGGAATTTAGTGATCTGTTGCGCCAGGTTCGTGAAAATGCCCTGGAAGCCTATGCCCATCAGGATACACCTTTCGAAAAATTGGTTGAAGAGTTACAACCACAACGTGATCCAAGCCATTCTCCCATTTTTCAGCACGCTTTTGTGCTGCAAAATACGCCTTCGGACAACTCGATTAAGCTGCCTGGACTGACACTCAAAGCGGTTGACAATGATGCCGCCACCGCGAAATATGATCTTACGTTAACGATGGTCGAAGGGCCCCAGGGATTGCAGGGTTCTATGGAATACAACACCGATCTTTTTGAGCGCACTACCATTTTAAGAATGCTCGGTCATTTTAAAATGATCCTGAAAGCAATTAGTGATGATCCGGATATTAACGTAGACCATATCCCGTTACTCGATGAAAATGAAAAGCAGGAAATACTATACAAGGGTAATGAAACCGAAAGTGTCTTCCCGGCAAATAAGGGTGTGCATCAGGTTTTTGAAGAAATATGCCAATCCCAGCCTGAATCCCCTGCCCTGTTTTTTGCGCCGGCCGCAGAGTCTGAAGCGCAGAAACTGACCTACGCAGAACTGAACGCCAAAGCCAATCAACTGGCCCGGCATTTAAAAAACAGAAATGTTCAAAACGAGGACATCATCGGTATCTGCATGCATCGCTCAATGGAAATGGTTATTAGTATGCTTGCTATTCTTAAAGCCGGCGCGGCCTACGTGCCCATCGATCCTAATTACCCAGCTGAACGCATCCGGTATATGGTAGAGGATTCCGCTTTAACCGTTCTGGTCACCCAGGAAGAATTGCGCAATACTTTGGAGCCTTTAAATATACCTTTAGTTACCGTAGACAGTCAGTGGCCGGAAATCGGCAAACAGTCCGGTGATAATCTTAATCTTGTTTTAAACCCGGAAAATTTAGCCTATTTAATTTATACCTCCGGTTCCACCGGGAAACCCAAGGGCACGATGCTGCATCACCGCGGTGCGCTGAACCTGGCAACCTTGCAGCAGAAAGCCTTTAAAGTAGGGCCGGGCAGCCGTATCCTGCAATTTGCTTCTCTTAGTTTCGATGCCGCCACCTGGGAATTTTTAATGGCTCTTATTTCCGGATCAGCGCTGGTGCTCACTTCCGCCCAAACCATTACCGACGGGCAGGCACTGGTAAATCTGTTAGAAGCGCAGGAAGTAACCACAATAACGATTCCGCCTTCGGTTCTCGCTGTTCTCCCGAAAAACGAATTGCCACAATTGAAAACGATTATCACAGCAGGCGAAGCGGTTTCGCCGGAACTGGTAGAGACCTGGGGAAAAGGGCGCATCTTTTTTAACGCCTATGGGCCAACCGAAACAACCGTATGCGCCTCTATGCACGAATGCAGCGGAAAATATGAAACAGCGCCGCCCATAGGTAAAGCCAATCCCAATTTCAAACTTTATATTTTGGATGAATACCTGCAGCCACAGCCTCCCGGCGTCCCCGGAGAATTATGTGTAGCCGGCGTAGGATTAGCCCGCGGTTATTTAAACCGTCCTGAACTGACGGCGGAAAAATTTATTCCCAATCCTTTCGCCACCGGCAACGGAGAACGCATCTACCGTACCGGCGATTTAGCCCGCTGGCTCCCGGACGGAAATGTGGAATTTATGGGACGCATCGACCATCAGGTAAAAGTTCGCGGTTTTCGTATTGAATTGGGTGAAATTGAAGCAGCGCTCAGCCGACATGACAAAATAAAAGATCAAATTGTACTGGCCCCTGAGGATAAAGCAGGAAATAAACGATTGGTCGCATATATCGCGACGAAAAATTCCCAGGAAGCGACGCCGGCAGAAATGCGTGATTATCTGAGCAGTCAATTGCCGGATTATATGGTTCCTGCGGTTTATATTTTTCTGGATGATATGCCCTTAACACCAAATGGGAAAGTGGACCGAAAGGCACTTCCACAACCCGATTTAGAAGGCGCCGTTATCCACCGCGAATATATCCCCCCGCGTAATGAAACCGAAGAAAAGCTTATCACCATTGTCACCGAGCTACTGAATCTTGAAAAAGTAGGAGTATTAGATAATTTCTTCGAATTAGGCGGGCACTCGCTGTTGGCGACACAATTTATGTCACGTATCAAAGAAATATTTCAGGTGGAGATGCCTTTGATGACGTTGTTTGAAAAACCGTCTATTGAACAACTGGCGGTCGCCGTGATCGAAGCACAGGCAAAAGGAATAGCGCCAACAAAACCGCAAATCAAGCGGGTCGACCGCGGAAGCAGGCGGGTAAAGCGAACGGAGTTGAATAAACGTTCCTCCTCCGGTCCGGGGAATGGTAAACCGCAAACAGAAAACTAAACGGTAAAATAAAATACGTCTCAGCACACTGACTCAGTAGGGAAAGTATATATTCTGTTTTTGAAACAGACGCCTAATTGATAACTGGCAACTGTAGTTACTAATTCGTAATTGATGACTGGTATTTGATTCTATGTCCGACGAAAAAGAAATTTTAATAGACGAAGATGAAGTTTTCGTATTTCCGGCTTCTTTCGCACAGCAACGATTGTGGTTTTTAGATCAGTTTGAACCGGGAAGCCCCTTTTACAACATACCGACCGCCGTCCGGCTTACCGGGCATTTAAACGTGGACGCCTTGCGGAACTGTTTAGATGAAATTGCCTGGCGCCACGAAACGCTGCGCACCACCTTTGATATGGTGGACGGCCAGCCTATGCAGCTGATCAACCCCGAAATTGATATCCCTTTTATCACAAAAGATTTGCGCCATTTGCCTAAAGAAAAGCGCGAACAGGAAACGCAGCGGCTGATTAATAATGAAGCACGCAAGCCCTTTATTCTAACCGATGGTCCATTGGTGCGTACTTTACTGATTCAGGTTAATGCGCATGAATATGTGCTGATGATTACCATGCACCATATTATTTCCGATGGTTGGTCCATTGGTGTATTTATCAAAGAAATTGCCATTCTGTATGATGCGTTTAGTAAAGGCCAGGAATCTCCTTTACCCGAACTTCCTATTCAATATGCCGATTATGCTAATTGGCAGCGGGAATGGCTCAGCGGAGAAGTATTAGAGAATCAACTGGCCTACTGGAAACAAAAATTAGGCGGACAATTACCGGTACTGGAACTGCCGACTGACCGTCCGAGACCGGCGGTACAATCATCCAGAGGAAATTCGCTTACCGTAAACTTTCCCCGTTCTGTAATTGACACTGTGCATTCTTTCAGCGCCAGGGAAAGCGCGACACCGTTTATGACCTATATGGCAGCATTTCACGCGCTTCTCTATCGTTATTCCCGGCAGGAAGATATTTCCATCGGCACCCCCATCGCCAACCGCACGGAAGGTGAAACGGAAGGCTTAATTGGTTTATTTATAAATACCCTTGTCTTCCGCGGTGATCTTTCGGGAAATCCAACTTTTCGTGAATTTTTAAAACGGGTCCGGCAAACCGCGCTGGAAGCCTACGAACACCAGCATCTCCCTTTTGAAATGTTAGTAGAAACCCTGCAGCCCGAGCGCAGTATGAGCCATACGCCGTTGTTTCAGGTGATGTTTATTCTACAGAACGCACCCGTTGGCTCCGGTCTTTCAACCGGCGGCGGTGATCTTTCATTACAGCAAATGAATGTTGACAGTGGTACGGCCACATTTGACATCACTATTTCTATGACCGAACAAACGAACGGCCTAAGTGTTTCGGCCGAATACAGCACCGATATTTTTGATGAATCCACCATTCGACGTATGCTGGGCCATTTACAAAATCTCTTGCAAAATGCCGTAGCGAACCCGGATGAACGTATCGGGCAACTTCAGTTTATGGATGAAACAGAGCGCAAAAAAATATTATTCGATTGGAATACGCGCCCGGTTGAATATAACCACCGGCGCTGTATGCATCATTTATTTGAAGAGAACGCTACAAATAATCCCGAAGCCAAGGCCGTTGTTTTTAACGGCGCTTATTTAACATATGAACAACTGAACCGCAAAGCCAACCAGCTGGCCCGATATCTGCGGAAACTGGGTGTAAAGGCAGAAACACCGGTGGGGATCAGTATTGAAAAATCACTGGATCTGGCCGTGGCCGTTTTGGCAACCCTAAAGGCCGGCGGTGCTTATGTACCGATGGATCCCGATTATCCCCAGGATCGTCTGAAGCATATGATTGATGATTCCAGCGTTCCCGTTCTGCTAAGCCAGGAATATCATCTGGAACGTATCCCGGAAAATAAAGCGAAATTGGTTTGTCTGCAGCGCGATTGGCCGGAAATAGAAAAAGAAGAAGACGAAAATCTGCCGGTCAAAGCAACTCCGGACAATATGGCCTATATGATTTACACCTCCGGTTCTACCGGAAAGGCAAAAGGCGTGATGGTCAGCCACAGCAGTTGGGTAAATTCGTATTATGCCTGGGAAACCGACTACGAATTAAAAACACGGGCCCGTAACCACTTACAAATGGCCAGCTTTTCTTTTGACGTTTTTGCAGGAGACACGATTCGCGCCCTCGGCAGCGGCGGAAAATTAGTGTTTGTCCCGCGTGAAATGCTGCTGCAGGCCGATACATTGTACCAGCTTATGCTGGATGAAGAAATTAACATCGCCGAATTCGTGCCGGCCGTTTTACGTAACCTGACCCAGCACCTCGATACCATCAGCGCAGATCTCTCTTTTATGCGCGCCTTAATCGCCGGATCAGACAGTTGGTATGTAGGTGAATATCAGCAATTCCTAAAATACGGCGGCAAAAATACCCGTTTGATTAATTCATTCGGTTTAACCGAAGCGTCCATCGACAGCACCTTTTTTGAAGCCACCCGTCTCGATTTACCCAAAGACCGCCTGGTTCCCATCGGCCGTCCTTTTTCAAATATGCAAATCTATATTTTAGATAAAAATATGCAGCCCACACCAATCGGCGTTCCCGGTGAAATTATCGTAGCCGGAGCCGGACTGGCCCGCGGCTATCACGGCCGCCCGGATTTAACCGCCGAAAAATTTATCGCTCATTCCTTTGCCCATAAGGCCGGCCTGAGGATGTACCGCACCGGTGATTTGGGGAAATATCTTCCGGACGGTAATATCGAGTTTTTAGGGCGTATGGACACCCAGGTGAAATTGCGCGGTTTTCGTATCGAATTAGGCGAAATCGAATCGAACCTTGCCAACCACCCCGATGTTAAAGAAGCGGCCGTTATTGTACGCGAAGACAAGCCCAATGACAAACGGCTGGTCGCCTACCTTGTGCCGCAGGACGGGCAGATTCCGGAAGTAAGTGAATTACGCCGTTTTCTGCTTGAGAAACTTCCGGACTATATGGTGCCTTCCGCATTCGTTTCTATGGAACGGCTTCCCCTTACCCCTAACGGCAAAATAGATCGTAAAGCGCTGCCCAAACCGGACGATTCTGTTTTTGCGGTGGAAGAAAACTATGTGGCACCCCGTACCCCTGACGAAGAAATTATGGCCGGTATCTGGGCAGAAATCCTGAACCTGGAAAAAGTGGGTGTTCATAGTAATTTTTTTGAAGCGGGCGGCCATTCACTGCTGGCCACACAGCTTCTTTCCCGGATTCGTGAAGCGTTTGAAGTGGAAATTCCTCTGCGCAATATTTTTGAATTCCCCACCATTGCCGCTCTTTCGGAGAAGGTAGAAATCAGCCGGATGAGCGGTGCAGGTTTGGACATTCCCCCGATTATGGCTGTTTCACGCGAGCAGGATATGCCACTTTCTTTTGCCCAGCAGCGTTTGTGGTTTCTGGATAAGCTGGAACCGGGCAGCCCCTTTTATAATATTCCCGAAGCGGTGCGTATTAAGGGTTCGCTAAATCCACAGATTCTGGAACGCTGTATTAATACCATTATTGAACGGCATGAAATTTTACGCTGTAATTTTATCGAAGAAAACGGACAGCCTAAATTAGTCATTTCGGACAAACGTCTCATCAGGATAACTATTAGTGATTTGCGTACGCGCAAACCGGCCGAGCGGGAGAAAGAGGGAATGGCTCTGGTACGGGCCTCCGCGATGGAACCCTTTCACCTGGACGAAGGTCCTCTTTTGCGCATTAATCTTGTTCAAATGGCAGACGATGAATATCTGCTTGTTTTTGTCATTCATCATATTATTTCGGATGACTGGTCCTCGAAAGTTATGATTCGCGAAATCGCTATGTTGTACGATTCTTTTGCCCGTGATCTGCCGCAGCAACTGCCGCCCCTGCCCATTCAATACGCTGATTTTGCCCACTGGCAGCAGAACTGGTTACAGGGCGAAGTACTAGAACAACAGTTGACCTTTTGGAAAGAATATTTACAGGACAGTCCACCACTGCTTAAACTGCCCACCGACCGTCCACGTCCCGCGGTGCAAACCAGTAAAGGTGATTACACCAGCTTTTATCTGGATACGGACGTTTCCAAAGCTATAAATCAGTTGGCACAGCAGGAAGGCGCTACCTTGTTTATGGTTCTGTTAGCCGCTTTTAGTACGCTGCTTTACCGTTATTCGGATCAGGATGATATTAATATCGGAACGCCCATCGCCAACCGTAACCGCGCCGAAGTTGAAGGGCTGATTGGCTTCTTTGTCAACACGCTGGTCATCCGCAGTGATCTTTCCGGACGGCCGTCTTTTAGAACAATGATTAAGCGCCAGCGCGAATCTTCGCTTAATGCATATGCGCACCAGGATTTACCTTTCGAAAAAATCGTCGACGCCATTCAGCCGGAACGCAATATGAGCCATTCCCCGTTGTTTCAGGTGATGTTTTCTTTGCAGAATACACCGCCGCAAAAGATAGAAACAACCGGTGGGGATTTGCAGATTCAATCCCTTGAGGCCTCCAGCGGAACGGCAAAATTCGATTTGACCCTTTTTATGCTGGAAAGTAATAATAAGCTCAGCGGCGCCTTTGAATTCAATACGGACTTATTTGACCGTGCAACCATTGAACGGTTGCAGGGACATTTTATTAATCTTTTAAAAACCGCAGTTAAAAACCCGGATTTTGCCATCGACGCTTTTTCCTTTTTAGAAGATCAGGAGCGCCGTCAGTTAATTAGTGAATGGAATGGAAAGAAGGAGCACGGGAATTTTACAAACGATATTGTACACATTTTCCAGGAACAGGCGCAGCGCTATCCGGAACAGCCGGCGCTGGAAATAGAAGATCGTGTTTTTTCATATAAAGAACTGAATGCCAGCGCGAATAAGATTGCACACCATCTCATCCGCTTAGGTATCAAACCGGACACATTAATCGGACTGAGCATTAAGCGTTCGCCCGAAATGATTACGGCAATGCTGGGTATATTAAAAGCCGGGGCCGCTTACCTGCCCATCGATCCCACCTACCCTGCCGAACGTTTAAAATATATGCTCGAGGACTCTGCAATTAGCATTGTTTTAACCCAACAGGAACTGACCGATATTTTACCGGACTCCGATGCGCACCTGCTGCTCATTGACAGCGACTGGCCGGAAATAGAAAAACAAAGCGCTGAAAACCCGGACGTGCAAAT
>JANTFQ010000012.1 GCA_024763405.1 Calditrichaceae bacterium | reverse complement strand
TTCCTGCGCCACATCGAACGCACCCGTGCCCTGGTCTATTTAATTGACATCAACGAAGAAGACCTGAATCAGGCTTTTAAGGCGCTGGAAAACGAACTGCGCGAGTACAATTCTGCGCTGGTAAAAAAACCGGCGGCCATTATTTTAACAAAAATGGACACCCGGATTGCAGAGGAGCCGCTCCCGGAAATACATTCTGATTTACCGGTACTCACCATTTCCTCTGTACGCGGAGACAATCTTGATCCATTGAAAGACCTGATGTTTGACCTGATAAAACAGGCGGAGGCTTTAGAAGAACCCGAATGAGCGCTTTTTCCCTTGAAGCTTTATTAGGACTCTATTCCATCCCCACAATCGGCCCTGTGCGGATGCGAAATTTAATTTCGGCGCTGGGCTCTCCCGAAGAGGTGCTGCTGGCCGGTATGCGGAATCTTACCAAAGTAGAAGGCATTGATCATAAAACAGCCGAAAAGATTAAGGCCGGTCCCGACACGCAGTTTGTGCAGCAGCAGTTGGAACAAATGGGTACACACCAGGTTGGGGTGCTAACCTATTGGGACGATGCCTTTCCCGAACGTCTTAAACGTATTTATGATCCGCCAGCGTTTTTATTTTATAAAGGCCTAACCGAAATACTGAACGATAAAATGTTTGCCGTGGTCGGCAGCCGTATGACATCGGATTACGGCCGGATGATTACCGAGCGGCTCACCGGTGAGCTGGTTGCCAACGGATTTACCATTATCAGCGGTTTTGCCCGCGGTGTGGATACCCAGGCGCATAAAGCGGCCCTCAAAAATAATGGTGCTACCGTGGCTGTTCTTGGAAACGGTCTGGATACCATTTATCCCTCCGAAAATAAAAAACTGTTTGAAGAAATTACCGAGCGGGGCCTCTTTCTTACGGAATATCCGATGGGAACCAAACCGGATGCCGGTAATTTTCCCAAACGCAACCGCATTATCAGCGGGATGAGTTCCGGCGTTCTGGTTACCGAGGCAGGGCAAAAAAGCGGGGCGCTGCTAACGGCCGGCTACGCGCTCGACCAGAACAGGGAAGTATTTGCCGTACCCGGTTCTGTCTTTTCGGGGAAAAGTACAGGCAGTAACAATCTGATTAAAAACGGTGCTAAACTGGTACAAAATATCGATGATATTTTAGTCGAATTAGAAGGACAGTATCCTGCTGCTGTTTCTCACAAAAAAGAACAGCCCGATACATCCAAACTAAACGGTGTCTATAAAAAAGTATTCGAAATCCTCAATTCAGACCCGCTCCACATCGACCAAATCGCCTTGCAAACAGAGCTTTCACCCTCCGAAGTTTTAAGTACACTTTTAACCCTGGAACTGGGCGGCTATATCCGCCAGATGGCGGGAAAGATGTTCATCCGCAGTTAAATTTTTCCAGAGAAAATAAAGCTTTTGTTCGGCTGGGAATGACCGAATTAATTTATTTTCTATTTGTTTTCCATTTACAGCCGAAGTAAATTCTAGTCTTTATTTGAAAGAGAAATAATGGTTTTTTTTAACAAACAAAGGGATTTATATGTATAAAATAATCGATGCCCGGTTTCTCGCAGAGAACGTCAAACTGTTTGAAATCGAAGCTCCGAAAATTGCCAAAAAACGTAAAGCGGGGCAATTTGTAATCATTCGGATTGATGAACATGGCGAGCGCATTCCGCTGACCATTGCCAACTCGGATCCGGAAAAGGGGACGATTACAATTATCGTGCAGAGTGTAGGTAAAACTACGACAAAATTAAACAGCCTCGAAAAAAGAGAAAGTATCCTTGACGTGGTTGGTCCCTTAGGAACACCGTCTCATATTGAAAAAGTCGGCACAACCGTGAGTATCGGCGGCGGCGTCGGTACGGCCATTGCTTTTCCTACTGCAGCCGAAATGAAGAGACAGGGCAATTATGTCATTACTATAAACGGCGCCCGAACCAAAGATTTGGTGATTCTCGAAGATGAAATGAAAGCGTTGAGTGACGAATCCTATGTGACCACCGATGACGGTTCCTATGGATTTCATGGATTTGTTACACAAAAATTGCAGGAACTGATCGATGAGGGCAAAAAACTGGATTTGGTTTTGGCCATCGGTCCGATTCCTATGATGCGCGCTGTCGCTGAAGTTACCCGGCCTCACGGCATTAAAACCATTGTTAGTTTAAATCCGGTAATGGTGGACGGTACGGGAATGTGCGGCGGCTGCCGTGTGGTAGTGGATGGGAAATCACAATTTGCCTGTGTGGACGGCCCGGAGTTTGACGCTCATCTTGTCGATTTTAAGAATCTGATGAACCGAAATAAAATGTATGCCAAACAGGAGCACGATGCTCTGGAAAACTATAATCACGAATGTCGGTTAGATAAAAAAATTGAAGCGCTTTCCGAATAAAAGCAATAATCGGATTTAATTTATTAAGAATGTATTTATTGATTTAAACAAATATACAGGTGACTACATGCAGCAATTAACCGCAAAAGAGCGAATGAAAATTCCCCGGAATCCGATGGTTGAACAGGATCCAAATAGAAGAAATAAAAATTTCGAAGAAGTAAACCAGGGTTATACAGCCCAAATGGCACAGGAAGAAGCAATGCGCTGCCTGGCCTGCCCCAAGCCCAGTTGCGTGGAAGGCTGTCCCGTCCATATACAAATAAAAGATTTTATCATGCAAATTGCCGAGGGCGATTTCCTCGGTGCGGTACATACGATAAAACAAGATAACGCGCTTCCTGCCATTTGCGGCCGTGTTTGTCCGCAGGAAGAGCAGTGTGAACAGGTGTGTGTGGTCGGTAAGCGGGGCGAACCCGTGGCTATCGGCAACCTGGAACGTTTCGTGGCCGATTATGAACGCGAAATGAATAAGGTGGAAATTCCTAAAACGGCACCTTTAAATGGTAAAAAAGTAGCCATTGCCGGAAGCGGTCCCGCCGGTTTAAGCTGTGCCAAGGATCTGGCCGGAATGGGTTATGACGTAACCGTCTTTGAAGCCCTGCATCAACTGGGGGGCGTGCTGGTTTACGGTATTCCCGAGTTCCGGCTTCCCAAAAGTATTGTCGCCAAAGAAATTGACGGATTAAAACAAATGGGTGTTAAATTTGTAACCGATACCATCATCGGGCGGATTTCAACCATTGATGAATTAATGGAAGAAGAAGGCTATGATTCGGTATTTTTGGGTGTGGGTGCCGGGCTACCCTGGTTTCTGGGGCTTCCGGGCGAAAACCTGATTGGGGTATATTCGGCCAATGATTTTTTAACCCGTGTTAATTTAATGAAAGCGTATAAATTTCCCTCCGAAGATACGCCGGTACTGGAAGTTAAAGGCAAGAATGTAGCCGTGTTCGGCGGTGGAAATACCGCCATGGATTCGGTGCGCACCGCTCTGCGTCTCGGGGCAAAAAATGCCTATATTATTTACCGCCGTTCCGAAGTGGAAATGCCGGCCCGTATAGAGGAAGTGAAGCATGCCAAAGAAGAAGGCGTGCAATTTTTACTGTTGACCAATCCTATTAAGTTTAATGGTGATGAGGAAGACTGGCTGCATTCCGTAACCCTGCAGAAAATGGAACTGGGCGAACCGGATGATTCCGGACGGCGCCGCCCCATTCCCGTCGAAGGGTCCGAGTACGATTTGGATATTGATATTTCCATTATTGCGATTGGCAACGGTTCCAATCCGCTCATTTCTCAAACCACACCGGATTTGGAGACCAGTAAGCGTGGTACCATTGTGGTGAATGAAGAAACAATGGAAACATCTAAAAAAGGTGTTTTTGCCGGCGGGGATATTGTCACCGGTGGCGCGACCGTCATTCTGGCGATGGGTGCGGGAAGAAAAGCGGCCGAAGCCATGCATAAATATATGTCCACCAAAGCATAAGTCTGAAACCTTCCGGGTTTTTAAACCCGGAAGGTTTTCTTCTGTTTAGAAATAAAATATCAATTCCATCGTTTTTTGCAAAACTCAAAGCAATTATTTATTCATTCCTTTCACTTTTAAAAAACACGTATCAGAAACCGTTTTGTGGTTGCATTTATTAATTTGCACTCTTACATTCTTTGTGAATTATTATACACGGATTTATTGTTTTTTAACCGTATAGATAAAGGAGAATTAATATGTTAAACAAAATTGGTGTTATTGGCGGTGGCAATATCGGAGGTGTTTTAGTACAGCTTCTGGCCGAAAGAGCATATGCAAAGAATGTAGCCCTGGTTGATGTAAAAGGCCCGGACTTCGCTAAAGGAAAAGTTTTGGATATTGCGGAAGGAACTGCCGTAATTCGCACGGATGTTCAGGTTGCCGGTTCAAAAGAATATGATGTTCTGGATGGCGCCGATATGATCATTAATACTGCCGGTGTACCACGTGCAGCTCGCCCGGACGGAACGCTTCCATCCCGTGAAGAATTGCTTACAACCAATCTGAAAATTACCGATGCGGTTAGCGCCGGTATTAAAAAATATTGTCCGGAAGCAACGGTTATTTCCATTGCCAATCCGCTGGATGCCATTGTGTACCGGTTACACCAGAATCTTGGCCTTTCCCGTAATAAATTAATGGGTATGGCTGGTGTTCTGGATTCGGCCCGTTACCGCTATTTTATCGCTCAGGAAGCCGGCGTCAGCGTCGAAAATATCGATGCTATGGTTCTCGGTGGACACGGTGATAGTATGATTCCCGTTCGCTCGGCCTGCCGTATTGCCGGTATGCCCGTAGAACAATTTGTCTCGCCGGAAAAATTAGACGCCATCGAAGCGCGTACCCGTAAAGCCGGCGGCGAAGTGGTTAAACTGCTTGGCAGCGGTTCCGCATTTGTTTCACCGGCACAAAGCGCCCTGGAAATGGCTGAAGCAATCATCTATGATAAAAAGAAAATCATTCCGGTTAGCGCGCTTCTTGAGGGTGAATATGGTGTAAATGGTTTGTTTATCGGTGTCCCTGCATTGCTTGGTAAAAACGGCATTGAAAAAGTGATCGAAATGGATTTAACAGATGCTGAAAAAGAGATGTTCAAAAACTCTGCGGCTGCTGTTCAAAAAACGGTTGACGAGGTAAAGGCAGTAAATCTATAATCTGTTACCTTAGTGAAGAACCTTCCCCGTCCCATGATGGGGAAGGTTTTTTTGTTTCTATTCTAAATTGGGAGGCACTATGGCAAAACTTACCTATTTAAGTCATTCGTCCTGGTTGATTGAAAACAGCAACTTTACCGTTGCCATCGATCCTTTTCTCGAAGGAAATCCTACCGCACCGCTCAAAGCAGCGGACATTAAAGCAAATTTTATTATCGTGACGCATGCGCATGGCGATCATCTCGGCGATTCAATCCCTATCGCCAAAGCCAACGACGGAACAATTATAACCAATTTCGAAATTGCAAATTATTGCCAGGAAAAGGGAGCACAGGTGCACCCAATGCACATCGGAGGGGCGCATGAATTCCCCTTTGGCCGCGTTAAAATGACACCCGCCTGGCATGGCTCTTCTTTTCCCGACGGAAGTTATGGCGGAACTCCGGCCGGCTGCCTGGTGACCATCGATGGTAAAACCATTTACCATACCGGTGATACGGGGATATTCCTGGATATGAAACTCATTGGTGAAATGGATCATATTGATGTAATGTTAGTGAATATCGGGGACAACTTTACCATGGGTATCGACGATGCCGTGAAGGCCGTGGAATTTGTAAATCCCGACTTGGTAATTCCTATGCACTACAAAACATTTGATGTCATTGAAGTGGATCCGCAGGAATTTGCTGATAAAGTAAGAGCAAAGGGCTTTAATGTCCGTGTTCTTGAATACGGTACCGGAATCGAATTATAAGGCAGGCTGCCCCGGCGCCGATGGTTCCGGGGCTTTTTTTTAAATGATGACCAATACTGAACTGACACGTATCTATCAAACACACTTCGATTCAATCCTGCCGCATAAACGCCTTCGGGTTGAGGCGATTTTCTATACTTCCAAAACGCTGCGCCATACCATTGAATTAAAAAAACATACGGTGTATATACGCATTTCTGTAATCATACAGGATGCACCTATTGATGTGCTTCAGGCGTTGGCAACTATTCTATTCTTGAAGCTGTTCCGCTACAAACCGGATAAAACAGCGCGGCAGTACTATCAAACGTATGTGGACGAACATGTGGTTCCACATCTTCCTGCGGTAAAACGACGTGTCTCCGCGCATTACAAAGCTGCCGGCCGTTATTTTGATCTCACTGAAATTTTTGAGCGGATAAATACAAAATGGTTTGAGGGGAAAATAAAACAGCCGCGTCTTGGCTGGAGTCTAACGCCTTCGTACATCCGTTTGGGATTTTATGACGCCGAGCGGAATCTACTGGTTATCAGCCGGATTTTTGATTCTAAAAAGACAAAGCCAGAAGTATTGGACTTTTTGATGTACCATGAAATGCTGCATATTGTTTTTCCTACCGAGCGTATCAACGGCCGCCGCCGCATTCATCCGCCCGTTTTTAAAGAAGCCGAACGCCGTTTTCCCGAATACGAAAAAATACAACAATGGATACATCGGAAACGGCATCGGTTGTAGAAAATGAAAAATTTCAACTCCTTTTAATATTCAAAGTTTGCTTGAAAAAAGCAGATGAATTTAGTACCTTTTCTGACTTATGTAAGACCTTGTAAATAATTGAAATTAATACTAAGCTCAATATTCTGCGAACTGAATATTGATTAGAACACTGCTCATAAAAGGAGGCGTTTGTGAAGGAGTTCCAGACCAGTCAAATCCGGAATGTGATTTTTGGCGGCCACGGGGGTACGGGAAAAACCACTTTAGTTGAAGCTCTGTTGTTCAATCTTAAAGAAATTTCCCGGATGGGAAATGTGGAGCAGGGCTCTACCGTTTCGGATTATAATGATGATGAGATTAACCGACAGATATCGTTAAATACGACATTGGCACACGGTGTGTGGCGGGATCATAAATTAAATATTATTGATACGCCCGGATATTCCGATTTTTTCGGTGAAGTGGTTGGCGGAATGCGTGCCGCCGATACGGCTTTTGTTGTTGTCTCAGCTGCTTCCGGTGTTGAAGTTGGAACCGAAATGGTTTGGCGCGAAGCGGTTAAAAACAATGTACACCGCTTTATCCTGCTGAATAAACTGGATCGTGAAAATATTGAGTTTGATTCTGTCATCGAAGGTTTGGTAGAAAGTTTCGGTCATCAGGTAGTGTTGGCACAGTTCCCGGTGGAAACAGGCCCAAATTTTATGCAGATAATTGATCTGCTGCGTATGAAAATGCTGACCTTTGAAAAAGGCGGAAGCGGTAATTACAGTGAAGAAGCTATCCCGGCGGATCTGACAGAGAAAGCGGAAGAATACCAGTTAAAATTAATCGAAGCGGTTGCCGAGAGTGATGAAGCCTTAATGGAACATTATTTTGAAGCTGGTTCGCTGACTGAGGACGAAATTCGCAGCGGGTTGAAAAAAGCCGTAAATGAAGACGCGCTTTTTCCCATCTTCTGTGTCTCCGGTACCGAAAATATTGGTGTAAAGCGCTTGCTGGATGTAATGGTTAATTTTTGCGCCTCTCCCGGTGAGCACGGCCCTTTTAATACAGATGGCGACGCAACGGTTACCTGTGATTCAAAAGAACCTTTTTCGATGCAGGTATTCAAAACCTTATCGGAAATGCACATGGGCGAGCTTTCTTATTTTAAAGTATTCTCCGGCCAGATTAAAACCGGCGACGATGTATTAAATACCTCTTCCGATCAGAACGAACGCATTGGGCAGCTCTTTATATTAAACGGAAAAAATAAGAAAAATGTGGATGTGTTAAATGCCGGTGATATTGGTGCGGTTGTAAAATTAAAGAATACCCATACCAGTGATACACTTGCCGCAAAATCAAAACCGGTTGTTTTTCCGAAGATTGATTTCCCGAAACCTCTTATCCGTTCGGCCATCAATCCCAAGGCAAAAGGGGATGAAGAAAAGATCAGCCATGGTTTGCATGTGCTGCACGAAGAGGATCCCACGTTCTTTTATCATCAGGATTCCGAACTGCATCAAACCATCGTTTCGGGACAGGGCGAACTGCATCTGCAAATTGTTCTGGCGCGTTTAAAACAAAAATTCGGCGTTGAAGTAGAAGAAGAAAAACCACGGATTCCGTACCGCGAAACTATTAAGAAAAAAGCATCTGCGCAGGGTAAATATAAAAAACAGTCCGGTGGCCGCGGTCAGTACGGCGATTGTCATCTGCGTTTGGAGCCTATGCCGAGAGGCAGTGAATTTGAATTCCTGGATGAAATTGTCGGTGGTGTGATTCCCGGTAAATTTATCCCTGCGGTTGAAAAGGGCGTAGTGGAAATTATGGAAAAAGGTGTTCTGGCCGGATACCCGGTGGTGGACGTCCGGGTTGCTGTTTTTGACGGCAGCTACCATAATGTGGACTCTTCGGAAATGGCTTTTAAAGTAGCTGCTTCGATGGGTTTTAAAAAAGCCTTTGCCGATGCCAAACCGGTTTTACTGGAGCCGATTTATAATATTGAGGTTCGCGTTCCGGATGAATATATGGGTGATGTTATGGGCGATATTAGCGGACGCCGAGGCAAAATTATGGGAATGGATGCCGAAGGCCGTTTTCAGGTGATTAACGCAAAAGTACCCCTCGGTGAATTGTACCGTTATTCCACTACCCTACGTTCGATGACCCAGGGTCGCGGAATTCATAAACGGACTTTTTCGCATTATGAAGAAGTACCCTCCGAAGCCGCCGCGAAGATCATCGAACAGGCGAAGAAGGAAAAAGAAGAAGACGATTAAAATCCTGTTTATCCATAAGGAAAAAGCATGGATATTAAGTAAGTAATATAATCAAGCCCAATGCCGTCCGGCGGTGTTGGGCTGTTTTATGTACGGACTAAGCAGACGATACTACGATTTAACCCACAGAGGAATTTGAAATGAAACAGCTATGGGCGCCCTGGCGAATGGAATATATCTTAAATGAAATTGACAAACATGACAATTGTATTTTTTGTAATTTCCCTGAACTAAAGGAAGATGAAAAATATATGATCGTCTACCGCTCTTCCAAAAGTTATGTCATTCTAAATAAATTTCCATATAATAACGGGCATCTGTTGGTGGTCCCTTACCAGCATACCGGGGATATTCTGGAACTGGATGATGATGTACTGCTGGATGTTCAGCAGACTATCCGCAAAACGGTTCAGGTAATGAAAAACATCCTTTATCCCCACGGGTTTAATATCGGTTTAAATATGGGACGCACGGCAGGCGCCGGAATTGACGAGCATATTCATTATCATATCGTGCCCCGCTGGGATGGCGACACGAATTTTATGCCGGTCATCAGCGGAACTAAAGTCGTGTCGGAAAGTCTCGAAGCAACCCGGAAAAAATTCTCAGCCGAATTTACCCGGCTCTTCGGAAATGGAGCGCATAAATGAGTTTGCTGATTCAAAACATTTCTAATTTATATACGCCAGCCACAGATTTAAAATACGGGCAGCTTAGAACGATGCACAAGGTGCATGTCTTTGTGCAGGATGGAATCATTCAACGCATCTTTGCGGAGGACGAAGCGCTTCCCGAAGCCGATACGGTAATCGATGCTCAGGGCAAAACCTTGCTGCCCGGTTTTATCGATGCGCATACGCATCCCGTTTTCTGGAAAACCCGTGAAGACGAATTTATCATGCGTGTCCAGGGAAAAAGTTACGAAGAAATAGCCCAGGCCGGCGGCGGTATCCGCAGCAGCGTTCGCCGTTTCCGTGAAGCGAAGAAAGAAGAAATAAAAGCGTTAACCCGGAAACGCATAAAAACATTCCTGGAATTTGGGGTCACTACAATCGAAGCCAAAAGCGGCTACGGTTTATCGACCGCGGATGAAATAAAGGCGCTGGAAATTATCAATGAACTCAATGATGAACAGCCGTTGGATATGATTCCCACATTTCTGGGGGCTCATGAAATTCCCGATGAATTCCAACAGGATCGGCGCGGTTATATTGATTTAATTAAAAACGAAATGCTGCCGCTGATTGCAGAACGAAAATTAGCGCGTTATTGCGATGTGTTTTGTGAGCAGGGTGTTTTTACGGTGGACGAGAGCCGCGAGATATTGCTCGAAGCAAAAAAATACGGTTTAGACGCGCGCATCCATGCAGACGAATTATCTCCCTTTGGCGGCGCCGAAATGGCTGCGGAAATCAAAGCCTGCACCGCCGATCATCTGGTGGAAATTTCTGACCAGGGGATAAACGATATGGCCGCGGCCGGTGTGATCCCCGTTTTACTGCCGGGGACAACTTTTTTTCTCGGTAAAGACGATTATGCCCCGGCGCGTAAAATGCTAACCGCCGGTTGCGAAGTTGCTTTGTCCACCGATTTTAATCCGGGCAGTTCCGCTACCCAAAATCTGCAGCTCATCTGGACCATTGCCGCTTTAAAATTAAAAATGCTTCCCAAAGAAATTTTATGGGCGGTTACCCTCACAGCAGCCCGCTCCTTGCAATTAGAAACTAAAATAGGTTCTATCGAAGAAGGCAAACAGGCCGACTTACTTTTGCTTGATATTCCCAATTTAAATTACCTTGCCTATCATTACGGGATTAATCACACAGTAATTACGGTTAAAAAAGGCGAAATCGTTTTTCGGAACGCATAATGTCTTTTTAACACGTAGTGATTGAGGAATTCCGATGGAAGTCAAACGCTATCATAATATCCCTTTTATTTTATTATCCATTTTACTAATGCTTACCGGTATCTGGTCCGGTCTGGTGCGACTGGGCTGGCAATGGCTGCAGCCTCAAAGCTCTTTTGCCCTTTTGCATGGCGTGCTCATGGTTGAGGGCTTTTTAGGCACTCTGATTGGTCTGGAACGCGCGGTGGGGATTAAAAAACTCTGGGGCTATATGGCGCCTCTTTTTACGGCCGCCGGAACCATTTTGTATTTTATTTTTCCGGAATATATCTTTGCCGGCGCGCTGCTCATCACACTGGGCAGCCTGGTTTTGATGTTGATTTTTGTAAAACTTGTTTCCATTCATAAAGAAGTGGCTTTGTGGGTAATGGCCTTCGGGACACTGGTTTGGTTTATTGGCAATATAATCTGGATGACCGGTACTGCCATTCCATTTATCGTTCCCTGGTGGGCCGGTTTTTTAATTATCACCATTGCCGGTGAACGGTTAGAACTGACCAAGTTTTTAAATATCAGTGAGAATAAAAAGCTGGTGTTTATAAATTATTTTGGGCTTCTTTTTATTGGTATCCTGTTTTCTACTTTTTTACCCGGTTTCGGAATACGTATTTTTGGGTTCACCAATATACTCATTGCCGTCTGGCTCTTTCAGAATGATATTGCCCGTCGCACGGTGCGCCTGGACGGCCTGACCCGTTTTATCGCGGTTTCCCTAGTCAGTGGATATTTTTGGTTAGGGTTCAGCGGCTTACTGTCTATTATTTATGGTGGTGTCCTTGCCGGGATGCAGTACGACGCCATGTGGCACAGTATTTTTCTGGGCTTTGTATTTTCGATGATTTTCGGACATGCCCCTATTATTTTCCCGGCGGTTTTACAGATTAAAATTATTTATAAAAAAATGTTCTATGCACCACTCATCCTGCTGCATCTTTCTTTATTGATGCGAATTATCGGCGATATTATTATGAATCCTCTCCTGCGTGAATGGGGTGGTATGCTAAACGGTGTCACCATTGTGCTCTTTTTTATGACGGTTATTTCCTCCCTGCGAAAGAATGAAACACTTTAAAATAGGTAGTGTCAAAAGTGTTATGAAAAAATAATTATTTAAAGCAAACACTGCAAAGAATACCCCCCTCGTTCCCCCCTTAATAAGGGGGGATGCCGCACCGAAGGTGTCCCGTTGGGAAAGGCAGGGGGTATTGGAGAAAGGACCCTTACCTCCTGCCTGACTTGATCTTGAGCTGTTTGGGAGGCTCCGCTCAAGTCAATCAAGGGGGGAAAGCCTATGAACGTAAATACTCGTAAAATAATTAACAGCTTACCTGGTGTTTTAGCAAGAAACTTTTGACACAACCTTAAAATAATAAATGAAGGAACCCTGAAAAATGAAAAGACAGTTTAAGGTCGGCACTAAAACTCTGCATCTTGTTTTAGGAGATATTACCGAAATGCGGGTAGATGCTATCGTCAACGCGGCCAATGAGCAGCTTATCCTTGGCGCGGGTGTGGCCGGCGCTATTCGTCTTAAAGGCGGCCTGGCAATTCAGGAAGAGTGCAATAGAATTGGCGGAACATTTACGGGCGGTGCGGTGATTACCGGGGGCGGAGCGTTAAAGGCAGCCTATGTAATTCATGCCGTGGGACCACGGGCAGGCGATATAGCAGCCGACGAAAAGCTGGCTTCTGCTACGAAAAACAGTTTGCTGCGGGCAGAAGAGAAGCAGTTAAAAAGTATCGCCTTTCCCGCCATCAGCACGGGTATTTTTGGATTCCCTGTGGAACGTTGTGCCCGGATTATGCTTACGGAAATTATGGAATTTCTAAAACAGGAAACGACATTAGAAGATATTTATTTTTGTCTTTGGGAAAAAGATATTTTTAAAGTTTTTGAACACCAGGCGCAACAGCTTATTTAGATTTCATTTTCTCGTTATACGACTCAACCTTATTGCGGCCGCTGTTTTTAGCGGCATACAGGGCGGTGTCGGCGCTGTTCAGCAGGGTTGCATAATCATTACCGTCCGCTGGAAGAGAAGCGGCTCCGATGCTTACGGTTACTTTTCCCAGGGGCTGAATCTCTTCGTGCTCGAAATACGTTTGTTCAATATTCTCCCGGATACGATCGGCCAGAATCCGGGCGCCTTCTTTTTCTACTGCCGGTAAAATTACCGCAAATTCTTCACCACCGTAACGGGCCACAATATCATTTTCACGAACGGTGCTTTTTAAAATGGCCGCCAGCTTTTTAAGCACTTCATCTCCGGCAGGATGTCCCATGGTATCGTTAAAATTTTTAAAATTATCCACATCTAAAATAAGTAGCGATAGCCCGGTTTTAGTACGTTTATGGCGGACAATTTCCTCCTTTAAACGCAGTTTAAAATAACGAAAATTATGTAGCGTCGTCATCCCGTCCGTATAGGAAAGCTGTTCAATTTCGTGGTAGAGCGAAGCATTCGCCACTGCAATCGAAATAATATTGGTAAGAATAGAAATATGTTCAATATCATTTTTTGTATATTTTAAATTTTCTAACCGCGGACCGAGGCCAATAATACCTTCGGTTAATCCCTTAATATTTATCGGCGTAACAATTTCAACTCCTGCTTCCATTAAATCCATTATTGCCTGGGATTCTTTCACCTTCCTTTTAAGATCCTTCATTAATGTTGGAAGATTGTGATTTGCGAAATAATGAATTAGCGGATCATCTTTTTCAATATATATACCCGCAATACTATCTAAATAATACCCTTTGGAATTAAAAAGCTGCAGACGATCGATTTCCGGTTTGGGCGCAAACAGAAAGAGGCTGTATTTGCTGGAGAATTGCCCGGCCAGCGTAAGCAGGATAGAGTTCACGAGCCGGTGCAAATCCAGGATAGAATTTAGCTCTAATGCCACTTCGAACAGGGAATGGAGATTATAAATATTTTTACGTAATTCTTTGTTTTTACCGCGTAAATTTTTATTTAATGTTCCTACTTCTAAGTTCGCCTGTTCCAAATCTTTGGATTGTTTCACTAATAGTTCATTCAATTCTTTTAATCGTAATGCTGATTTTATGCGGGCAATCAACTCATCAAAATGGAACGGTTTAATGATGTAATCATCGGCGCCGGAATCGAGACCTTCCACAATATCGTCGATTTCATTTTTTGCTGTAAGAATAATAATAGGAATATACGGATCGTCGCTCCCTTCACTTTTTATTCGGCGAACGGCTTCCAGTCCGGACATGCCGGGCAGCATTAAATCCATTAATATCAAATCCGGCGGTTCCGAATGGAACTTCTCCAAACCGATCTCGGCCGTTCCGGCTTCAATTACCTCATACTGATATTCCTGAAGATATTTTTTCAGGATATTCATCATATCTTTGTGATCTTCGACGATTAGTATTCGTTTGGCCATATTGACCTCAGATGATTCTTCTTGTAAATTCCGGTTCATTGTTGAGAATCATCGGCAGAACTCGCAAATACATAAATATAATAATACTGAGGATATATATGCATAAGGTCTTGAGTTTCGTTTTAGTAAGCGCTGCAGCCGCGGGCATCCTGTTGTCAGCAGCAGGTTGTGCCGATCAGGGTACACCGCCTCAGGATGCGCAGTTTGTTATTCCGGATAGTAATATCAGTTTCTATAATGATATTCAGCCGATGTTGCTGGCAAAATGCGGGTCAGAGTCGGGCTGCCATTCTAATTCGGCGGTAGACCGGGAACGCAAGCTGCAATACCTGGAATTAATCGATAAAACAGCGCTTATGAATCACCGCTTATCACAAACGGGAGACCGGCTGGTAAATATTGCAATTCATGAAAATAACCCGCAAAATGCCCCGCTCTACTTGATTGTGCTGGAGGGTTATCCAAATCAACGTGATCAAATGCCGCCTTACTGGCTGAATCGCAGTCCGCTGCATGAGACGCAGATTGAAGGGATAAAAAACTGGATTGGTGAAGGTGCTAAAGATTAGAGCGCCATTTTGTAACCGTAAATCTATTTTAATAATTGGTACTATAGCTCAGCAATTACTTGTCTATCTTTAAAGAAATACTTTATTGAAGGAATATGCTTTAAAAAACGACTCACCCCCTGATTCCCCCTCTCTTTTTAAAAGAGAGGGGCTAATGGCTGCCAAGAGTGCAATTGCTCTTAGTAGGGGGTGAGTTGAATGACAAGCTACAAAGTTTTACTGAGTAAAGGGCATACTCACCTAACTTATTGTAAACGAAACCTGCATCGCAGGTATAATTTTTACCGGTCCGTATAAGCCATAGTCCCTTACATGGTAGCTATCATTCTCTTTGGCCAACCGGTTGGCAATGGTGTTGGTTATTTTTATACTGATTTTATTTTCACCGGCCCGTAGAAAATTGCTAATATCAAATTCCCAGGGAGCTTCATACTTATCAGCAATAAATTCCTCATTAATATATAAACTGCACCAGTCTTTTAAATCTCCGAGCGTAAGTTTTAAGTGCTGCTTCTCCAGGTAGTGTTTTTCGATGACGATAATCTTATGATAGGTTACGGAGCCGGAGCGGAACGGAAAAAAGCGGGCGTAATTACCCAGGTCCACAATGCCTTTAAAGTGTTTGCTTTCTAAAAACCAATCCCGTGAGCTGATGGTGAGAATGGGCAATTTGCTTGGTATTTGCAACGGCAGCTGCTTGCTTTCGTCTGCTTTTTTTAAGATGATAAAAGAACGCCCGGGTGTACGCTGGTATCCCGAAAAGGCAAGTGATGAAGCGCTTTGTTCTTCGATTTTTATCGCATCCAATGAAGATTGCGAAATTTGCCATACTTCCTCAGTTTCCTGTTTATTGATCAGAATCATCTCGCTTTGTGCAGGGGGCAGTGTCATTTTAATATGGAGTGTTTCAGCAGAGCGGAACCAGGTAGCAAATGGTTTTACCGTACCATCGGAAAAGTCCCAAATATAGGGCCGGCCTTGCACTCTAGCCATAAATTCAAACGTAACGGTTTGGGAAGGATTAAGGTTTGTCAGAAATAAATTATAATGTGCATCGGTCTCCCGCATCCTGTAATGGATACCGTTGTCCGAGGCATGAAGTTCAACGTTAAGATATTTATAAAAATCGGCGATTAAATTTGGAAAACGACTGACGTCCGCCTGAAAATAACTCGCGCCTCCGGACTGGCTTTCTTTAAAACTGGTACTGTTGGTACGGTTTCCCTCAAACCAAATCACATGGTTTAATTTCATAAACTCTTTTTCTTTATCCGCTTCAGCGCATTGTTCCGGAATCCTGCCGACAGCGATGATAATTCCTCCGTCTTCGATAAAAGCTGCCAATTTTTGCAGCGTCTGTAATGAGGTTATCCGAATAGCGGGAAGCAGGATAATTTTAAACCGTTGACCTGCAAATACAAGATGGCCGGAATCGATCGGACAGGTTTTGTCGGAATTAAACAGGTCAAAATCTAACAGGGTGTAATCAAGACCGAATCGGTGTACTTCGGCCATGGAGCGGTAAAACATATCCAGGTTGCCGTCTAAACCGGGATAGAGTACCAGAAATTCGGTTTTGGGGTTGCCTTCTTTAAAAAAATGACCGGCTTGATGCAAGCGGGTAAACCAATTTTTATAGGCTTTAAAACTGGGATCGGAATCTGGAATTTTAAAAGCATTGTCATCGGTTAAATCATATTTCAAATAGAAATGATTGATCCCTGCCGCAAGCAGATGATTGAACTGCTGTAATTTTTCACTGAAGGAATAATGCAGATTCAGCAGGTGATGAATCGAAACAGGTACTTCATTAATACCCTCACTCAGCCGCCGGCTCACGCTTCTTTTCAGATGGATAAACGAACGCGTATAGTAAGGTGTTCCGGGTTCGAAAGGTCTTGCATCTATCTCGATAAGAGTGGAACTATCGAGGTAGAGGAAGGGCAGCATTGGATTGGAAATGGAAATTTTATAGGCTACCTCTTTTGCGCTTTTATTGAGCAGCGGTTTTAATGTTGTTTGGAAATACCGATTAAAAGTGGTTCCAAAAACCGTGAAAGCTTCCGAAGGTGACAGCCAGAAACGAATAATATCCGCTATAATTCCCGAATTGTGCTTTTCAAGGACTGGGTGATAATCAACTGCTAGTGCATTAAAGCCTGGTGCAATAAAGGTATCAAAATCGAACACAAAATTTCCGGAATGACCGAGTCGGTTTGTAAAGCGGGTGGTAAAGATTTTTAAAATACGTTTTAAATGGGCGGTCTCAAAATAATTAAACCGTTTGTTCAATTTATCCGTTTCGGACAAACGAAAAGAGCGGACCACAATAACAAAACCATTTTCGGTTTGCGGTGTTATCGTATTTGTCTGCGCATTGTAATCGTTGGTTATCTCGCGTAGCTGAACATGCTGATCCAAAGGAAATGAGGTGGTAAAATAGAGGCGGAATACATGCTCCGGATTTGAAATATGCAGTTTCTTCTTCCCGGCATTCAGGGGAATTATTTCCGGTTTATGTCCATAAAAATGAAAAAGATCAGTGCCCCATGTATTTTGTCGGACAAAATATTCTTCCCCTGAGAATAACTGCCGGCGTATTATCTGTCCCGATAAATCCGGATGATCCGTAAGATAAGATTTGATGTCGAGATGAAAATAATAACGCACCTTAAAATCATCCAGAGCGCCGCTTTTAATAACCTTTTGAAAGGGTTTATTATATAAGACGTTGTCGGAAATAAGTATATCTTTGATATTCCAGTTGCGCAGTTGTTCGGGTAGTTGTTGAGGGAACGTGGGCTGGGCCGCGAGTTCAACGGAAATGCAGGAACTCATCTGCGAGTGGAACGTCTGTTTTTCATCTGATTGCATATCTGGCCCGGTATCGGAAAGGTAATTGAATCTTTGTCCGAAAATTGGTAATATTCACTTTTAATGTCAAGTTCTTTTTAAGAGGGAAGCATGAAATACCCAGCACATTTTAATCAGGCACATTTACCAACTCCCATTATTCCTGTTCGTCACTTTTTTGAGAAAATAAAGACGTATGAAATATTTCTTAAACGGGATGATTTTACAGGCGTCGAGTTAAGCGGCAACAAGGTGCGCAAATTGGATTTTTTAATGAAAGATGCGCAGGAAAAAGGGGCTAAACATGTGATTACCTGCGGCGGAATTCAATCGAACCATTGCCGGGCCACGGCTTTTTATGCGACTAAGCTGGGTATGAAAACCAGCCTTGTGTTGCGCGGAAAAATGCCGGAAGTGGTTAC
>JANTFQ010000011.1 GCA_024763405.1 Calditrichaceae bacterium | reverse complement strand
AATATCCGGGTTTCGGCCATCGATTTTTCAAAAAACACCATCGAACGTTCCGAACATATTTTCCTCGATACGGTGAAACCCATTATTACGGTAACCGAACCGGCCCAGCCGGTGTTTGTCCGCTTAGAACCACCGCGGCCGCCTTCCAATAATTATAATTTCCAGGCCGAGCGCTTTCGTCAAACCATCCGCGGTATCGTCATCGACCCGGAACCTTCTTCGGGTATTAAGCGCATTATGGTAAACGGGAAAGAGATTCAGCCTAATTCCGACGGCAGTTTTGAAACCGAAATTGTTTTAGTCCGCGGACGGGCCGGTAATGCGGGAGAAAACCGTCTTTCCTTTTATGTGGAAGATATGGCAGGCAATATTACACGAGATAACAGCCGGGTAATACTGGTACGTTAATTCTGGAGGCTGAATGAAACGTTTAATTATATTTACACTTCTCCTGCTGCCTGTTTTATCAGCAGCCCAGTCCGGATTAAATTTAACGGGCCGAATTTCTTTCCGTACGGTGTTTACAGGTTATGATCAGGCGTCTAAAATAAAACCGGATTCCATTCCGGACGATCAGTATGCCAAAACAACCACCATTCCCGGCTTATCACAAGCCCTGAATATCGCCCTGTTTGCCCGTACACAAGGCGCCGACATCACCTTGTTAAGCGAGCTTCATAATAATCCCTGGAATACACTCAATTCATTCCAGAACGTGGATCGCTTTACGCTAAGCGCCCGTTTTAAAAACACCGAAATTGTATTGGGTGATTTTTTTGATTCCGGTTCCGAATTTTTTATTCAAAGCCGTGAAGTCCGCGGTGCAAAGATCCAGATGAATCTTCCGAACCTCTGGTCCAAAACATCCTATCTAAATACAAAAATAAACGGCGGGCAGGTGCAACAGGCCCACGGAATCGGCACCCGGCTGCGGGATGTCTATCATCAATATGAAAATGCCGGACAATTCCGGCGTTATTTTGCATCGGCCGTTCTGCATGCCGGTGATTCCCGCTATTATGATGTCGGACTGAAATACTTATACGCCAAAGATGATCAAAAATCCGTCGATCAATCCATAAACGAACCGTTGACGAACCAGAATTTTGGCGGTTCCGTTTCTGCTTTTCTCTGGGAGCGGAGACTGCAATTCTTTGGTGAAGGCTATCTTAGCCGTAAAGACACCCTGTCCGCTTCGGGAATAAGCGATAACGCGTATAAGGCAGGAATGGATATGCGGGTGGGAAATTTTAAATTTCTGGCCTTGTACCAGCGTCTGGGATTTGATTATTTCAGCGCGGGCTACCCCTTTCTGCAGAATAACCGCCAGGGATTTAAACTGACTAGCGGTTACTATTTCCCCAATCTGGCAAGTATAACATTTGAAGGGGAACAATATAAAGACAATTTAAACGACGACGCACAGACACCCACCACAAACACCCGGTTAATGGAAACCGGCTTTGTCACACATTTCAAACATCTTCCGGAATTTTCATTAAAATTCCGTTTCCGTGATGACAATAGCAATGTTATTATGGATACGATAAAAACAGAGAAAGTATCCCGCGGACTGGAGGCGGGTCTTGCCTTCCCGTTTAATTCCAACCGAATTTCTTTTTCTGCGATCTATTTGGATTTAGACGATCACAGCGTTCTGATTTCCGGGAAGCCCTTGGGTACGGCACAGTTTATCGGCAGTTTTAATTTTTACCTGCGTCCCATAAACGATATGTTTTTATCCGGCGGCAGTGTTTTCAGTACCTTAAAAATGACCAACGATCAGGAAAATAAAAACCTCTATGCTTATATTTCCGGCAGATGGGATGTGATTCCGCGGAAATTGAAATTAGAAACGACCACCAATTATATTTTTAATGACGCCGCCAATGGCGGAACCCAGGATATGTTGAGCGATTATTCCCAGTTTGGGCTCGATTTTTCTATCGAATATTTTTTCAATTCCAGCATCTCCTTTAAACTCATCGGCGGCAGTGATACCCGGAATATGAGATACACAACGGCAGAGGCCTTGCAAACAGTCGAAAACGATGAATACGGTCCCCTCTTTTTCAATGGTTTCGAAAGCTATAACGCTATGAAATACGGCGCCGAACTTAATTGGATTTTTTAACTCTTTCAATTTACCGCCAGACACGTTAAATTAGAAACTAATTAATTTTAACGGAAGCGGCTATGTTTACAGGTGTTAACTTTTTTTTAACCGATGAACTGCTGAGCGAAGAAGAACGTATGGTGCGCGACACCGTCCGACAATATGTGGAAAAGCGGTTTCTTCCCCTCGCAGCAGAATATCACGATAAAGCAGAATTCCCCCTCGAAGTTATTCCCGAACTTGCCCAAATGGGTCTGCTTGGGGTAACGATTCCTCAGGAATACGGAGCGGCCGGCTCCAGCTACTATATTTACGGTCTGGCCATGCAGGAACTGGAACGCGGCGACAGTGGACTGCGCTCCTTTGCTTCGGTACAGGGCAGCCTGGTCATGTTTCCCATCCATCGCTATGGCAGTGAAGCCCAAAAACAAAAATGGCTGCCTTTATTGGCCTCCGGCGAAAGAATTGGCTGCTTTGGCTTAACCGAACCGGACCACGGTTCCGATCCCGGCGGCATGCGGACAACCGCCCGTAAAACGGAAAACGGCTGGATTTTAAACGGCAGTAAAATGTGGATCACCAACGCCGCCATTGCCCATGTGGCCGTGGTTTGGGCACAAACCGAAGAAGGCATCCGCGGTTTTATCGTGGAAACGGACAGATCCGGATTCAGCAGCAGCGTGATCAAAGGGAAATATTCTCTGCGGGCTTCCAATACCGGTGAACTCATTTTTGAAGATTGTTTTATCCCCGATGAAAATCGGCTTCCCGCCGCCAAAGGATTAAGCGCGCCTCTTTCCTGCCTGAATGAAGCCCGGTACGGCATCGCCTGGGGCGCAACCGGGGCGGCTATGGCCTGTTATGACGAAGCCCTGGAATATGCCAAAAGCCGTATCCAGTTCGACAAACCAATTGCCGCCTTTCAGCTTACCCAGCATAAGTTAGTGGAAATGGCCTCGGAAATCGTGAAAGCCCAATTATTAAACCACCAAATGGGACGGCTAAAGGATGAAGGAAAAGCAAAATACTACCATATTTCCATGGCCAAACGAAACAATGTACACCAGGCATTGCAGGCCGCGCGTACAGCCCGTACTATTCTGGCTGCCAACGGCATAACCGATGAATATCAAACCGTTCGCCACCTGCTTAACCTGGAATCGGTTTATACATACGAAGGCACCCACGACATCCATACCTTAATTGTGGGTGAACACTTAACCGGGAGCAGCGCCTTTCGATGAACCAAAAGTCAACTGTAAAAATTTTATTGGTGGAAGATGATAAAGTCACCTTCCGTGCTGTTCAGCGTTCGCTGGAAAAACAGGGTTTTCTCTGTTACGGAGCCGGAACTCTGGCCGAGGCGGTTACCATATTAAAGCATGAGGCGCTTGACCTGGTGCTCTGTGATTTAATGTTACCCGACGGCAACGGCATGGAATTACTGGAAATTGTGCGCATGTTTTTGATGGATATCCCCTTTGTTGTAATCACTGCGTCCGAAAAGAAGAGCCTTATCCGGGACGCGATGAATATGGGGGCTAATGATTTTTTAACCAAGCCGTTCAACCTGGATAATTTACCCACCGTTGTCGAACGCAATTTAATCCGTGAAAAAATAAACGGAGCTCACGGACGGCCCCGGAAAGTATCTGTTCTGATAAAAACCATTCAGGCATTAATCGCCGCCCTGGAGGCAAAAGACAGTTATACATCCGGTCATTCTATGCGCGTTGCACGCCATGCCCGGCTGATAGGGAATGCACTGAAACTCTCTGAGGATGAGCAGTTTACCCTCGAGTTATCCGCTCTGCTGCACGATATTGGTAAAATCGGTATGCCGGATAGTATTTTGAACAAAACCTCTTCTTTGGAAGATATGGAATATAAAACGGCAAAAGAACATCCTGTTATAGGAAGCAATATTGTCGGTAAAATTGATGAGTTGCAAGGTGTATCGGCGATTATCCGTCATCACCACGAGCGCTTTGATGGCAAAGGCTACCCGGATGGTTTATCCGGCCAGGCAATTCCCCTGTTTGCACGGATTTTAGCCATTGTAGATGCTTACGAGTCTATCGTCTCCAAACGCAGCTATCGAAATCCGAAGACATCCGGAGAAGCGCTGAGTGAGCTGGAAAAGAATGCGGGTACACAATTCGATCCGGAATTAACTGCCTTATTTATAAAACTGCTGACAAACAAAGGTACCAATCCCGAGCCACAGCTTAAAATCGAATCTGAAATGGAAAAATCTTCGTAATTTCTTGAAGCGTATTCATTTCCTGAATATCTTATAGGAAATTATCAACCGCACAGGAATTTATGCAACCCAAAGTCCCCTTTTTAGACAGCTCTGCAAAAAAAACAGATTCTCCTTTTACCGGTTTTCAGAATTTAATGCACTATCGTATCCGTGATGTGCTGCTGGTTTCGAGCCTGTACGATCTGTTTGTTTTTGAAGAAGACGGGCGGCTTTACGAGTTGATCCGCCGGGAATACCGCGGTTTGAATCTGAGCCACTCTCCGGAAATCACCAGGGTATCGCGGGGGGATGAGGCTATCCGGCTGGCGCAGGAGATGCAGTCCTTCGATCTCATCATTACAACTCAGCATATTGAAGATATGCACGCGGCCAATCTCGCGAAAGAAATCCGCAGCGCAGGGTTAAAAATCCCCATCGTTCTTTTAGTTTACGACAACAAAGAGCTTCAACAGCTTCAAAAATATTGGGATATGAGCCTGTTCAACCAGGTCTTTATCTGGACGGGTGACTTCCGTATTCTTATCGCGATCATCAAGCACCTCGAAGACATCGAAAATGTGGAGCACGATTCAAAAATAATCGGTGTGCAGAGTATTATTCTGGTTGAAGACAATGTGTTATTTTATTCTTCCTACCTTCCTCTTTTATATCAAATTATTTTACAGCAATCCCAGCAGTTGATTGAAGAAGGCGTTAACTTAAGAGATAAATTCCTGCGGCTGCGCGCCCGGCCTAAAATTTTATTGTGTACGAATTATGAGCAGGCCTGGACATATTTTACACGATATGAAGAAACCGTACTGGGCATTATATCGGATATTGATTTTTGGCGCAAGGGGAAACTGGAAAAAGGCGCCGGATTATCCTTCGCCCGGAATGTGCGCAAGCGACGCAGTGATATTCCTATTTTACTGCAATCGAATCAACCCGATTATGAAGAAGAAGCCGCTCAGACGAATGCCTCCTTTTTACTGAAAAATTCCCCCACATTGCTGCAGGATGTAAAACAATTCGCCATGGATAAATTTGGGTTTGGGGATTTTGTTTTTCATACGCCGGATGGCCGTGAAACAGGTAGGGCTTCGGATTTAAAAGAACTGCAGAATCTTCTAAAAACGGTACCCGAAGAGAGTATTCTTTACCATTCCGAACGAAATCACTTTTCTAACTGGTTAAAGGCCCGCACGGAATTCAGCCTGGCTCATAAATTACGTCCACGCCGGGTGAGTGACTATGCTTCCACAGAGGAATTGCGTAACGATTTGGTACAATCCGTAACGGACTACCGCAAACGGCGGCAAACCGGTACGCTCATTGATTTTAAAGCCTCTTCTTTCGATCTTGAATCCGGCCTGGCCCGAATCGGCGGCGGTTCCATTGGCGGAAAAGCCCGTGGCTTGACCTTTATAAATCATCTTTTAAATAAATATCAGTTGAGCAATTATTTTAAAGGCGTTAAAATTCAGATTCCGCCCGGGGTTATTTTAGGAACAGAGGTCTTTGATTATTTTTTAGATGAAAATTACCTGCGCGGTTTTGCGTTAAAAGAAGAGAATGATTCTCTGATTACCGAACGTTTTCTCGAGGCGCCTTTTTTCCAGCCCGAAACTGTCCTGGATTTACGGGAATTTTTAAAACTGGTACGGGAACCTTTGGCCATTCGTTCTTCCAGCCTGCTCGAAGATTCACAGTACCATCCTTTTGCCGGGGTTTATGAAACGTTTATGTTCCCCAACAATCACCCCGATCTCGAAGTGCGTCTGCAGGAATTGCTGCTTACCATCAAACATGTGTATGCTTCTACCTATTATAAAGCATCCAAGGATTATATCAATGTAACCTCGTACCGGCTCGAAGAAGAGAAGATGGCCATTATTATTCAAAAAATGGTTGGGGCCCGATATGGTGACCGCTTCTATCCTACTTTTTCCGGAGTGGCCAAATCATACAATTTTTATCCGGTCCCACCGCAAACTTCGGATGACGGTATCGTTTCGGTAGCGCTGGGCCTGGGGGCTATGGTGGTTGACGGAGGGGTTACCGTTAAATTTTCTCCCAAATATCCCAATCACCTCCTGCAGTTCTCGTCGCCCAAAGAAAGCCTGCGCAATAGTCAGCATCAGTTTTATGCGCTCAATTTAAGTAGCAAAGACACTTCTTCCTGCACCACAGCCGATCCCTGCGTTAAACTGTATGCGGTCGATGATGCCGAAGAAGACGGCAGTTTATTTCATGTGGGCTCTACTTATTCTCATGAGAATCAAATGATATACGACGGATTATCAAGGAAGGGCGTGCGCCTTGTTACCTTTGCTCCCATTCTAAAACAAAATATTTTTCCTCTTCCCAAGATAGTGGAGCTGCTTTTAAAAATGGGTGTCTGGGGTGTGGGTACCCCGGTAGAAATTGAATTTGCTGTGAATATGAATACAAAAAAGGGGCAGGATAAGGAATTCGGATTGCTGCAGATGCGGCCGCTGGTCCTGCAGCGGGAGATGGAAATTCTACACATTGAAGAAGAAAATGAAGAACATCTTTTGTGCAGCAGTATTAGTGTTTTAGGACATGGTATCATTAATGATATTTACGACATCGTTTATGTGGATCATCAAAAATTCGACCGTTCGAAGACCATGGAGATTGCCGCCGAAATAGGTATCTTTAATGCGGCACTTACGAAAGCGGAAAAACCATATCTGCTTATCGGACTCGGCCGCTGGGGTTCGGCGGACCCCTGGCTTGGTATCCCGGTTAAGTGGGATCAGATTTCCGGCGCAAAAACAATTATCGAAACAAATTTTAATGATATGATGGTCACCCCTTCACAGGGCTCGCATTTTTTTCAGAATCTTACTTCTTTTATGATCGGTTATTTTACGATTAATCCTGTTAAAAAAGAAGGTTTTATCGATTGGGATTGGCTCAAAGCGCAAAAACACGTGGAAGAAAAAAAATATACCCGGCACATTCGTTTAGAGCAGCCGCTTACGGTAAAGATGAACGGACACAATAATAGCGGTATCGTTTTAAAACCAAAAAAAGGGAACGCCAAATGACGTTCCCCGGAGATTTTATTTTTTCAGCTCTTTCACTTTGTCCGTTTTTTCCCAGGTAAATCCTGGAAGTTCCCGGCCAAAATGACCGTAAGAAGCAGTCTCACGGTAAACCGGACGTCGTAAATCCAGCGTTTCAATAATTCCCGCCGGTGTAAAATCAAATACCTGTTCCAGCAGTTTTGCCAGTTTTTCATCCGGCATTGTGCCCGTACCAAAGGTTTCGACCATCAGAGAAACCGGCTTGGCTACTCCAATGGCATACGCAACCTGAATACCGCAACGTTCGGCAAGCCCTGCCGCAACTACATTTTTTGCCGCATAACGGGCAAAATAAGAAGCCGAGCGATCGACTTTCGTGGGGTCTTTCCCGCTAAAGGCGCCGCCGCCATGGCTGTATGAACCGCCGTATGTATCCACAATAATTTTGCGCCCGGTTAAGCCGGCGTCTCCCTGCGGACCGCCAATTACAAAACGTCCGGTGGGATTGATAAAGTATTCGATACCATTTGACATTTTTGCCGGCAGCAATGGTTTAATGACTTCTTCAATAACGGCTTCCTGTAAATCGGCATGTGCAATTTCGGCGTCATGCTGCGTAGAAACCACAATCTTTTCGATCCCCACCGGTTTACCGTCTTCGTACCGTACCGAGACCTGTGATTTCCCATCGGGACGTAAAAAAGGAAGTTTACCCGATTTACGCACCCCGGCCAGACGCTGGGTAATTTTATGTGCCAGCGCAATGGGCAGCGGCATTAATTCATTCGTTTCCGTACAGGCATAACCGAACATCATACCCTGGTCACCGGCACCTGCTCTATCCACCCCCATGGCAATATCCGGTGATTGCTGATCGATGGTGGTCATCACCGCACATGTCTGGTAATCAAATCCGAAGCGGGCGTCTGTGTAACCGATATCTTTAATCACTTCCCGCGCGGTATTCGCGATATCCACATAGCAATCCGTGGTAATCTCGCCGCCTATCAGAGCCAGCCCAGTGGTTACAAATGTTTCGCAGGCAACTCTTCCAAATACATCTTCTTTTAACACTTCATCCAGAACAGCATCCGAAATTTGATCCGCTATCTTATCGGGATGTCCTTCTGTGACTGATTCGGAGGTAAATAAATAATTAGACATTGTATTCCTCTATTTTTATTCTGATAATTTTGCCATTTCTTGTTTTAAAAAATCAATGTTTTTAATCGTGGCCGGATCTTTTTTATAGGCCAGAGCCAGGAAATAACTCATCCAGTCTCCCAAAACGATCAAGGAAAAAACCTTTTCCATAATTGTAGTTCCGCAGGTATAAATGTCCACGACCTTTATGCCCCGTTCTTTAATAATTTTCTTCGATAATTCGATCCGTTTCTGAATGCGCGGATGCGGATTTTCATTTTCGAGAAAAATTACTATGAACCGATCCAGATGCTCGATTTCCGATTCCCAGCCGACAATTTCATTATGATTCATTTCCGGCAGATTATTGGCAAATGCCGGTGATTTTCCATTTTCATGTACCTGGTTCTGCCAGCGTTTCGAAATGGTTTTCAGATAGGGAGCGGTAGAATAAATAACCGGTATCTTACCCTGAACTGTACGCGCTAAATCGAGAGATAAAACATGCTGACCGGCATGCGGATAATCATTCTTTTTATTCAAATCGGCAATAAATTTTATAAACTTCGTCAAATCCTCTTCATAGTTTTGAATCAGTTTCGCGGCCCCAAGCATATGATACAGCGGGAAGAACAGATACCCCAGGGCCTGGCGCGGCATTAAACCAGTCGGTATCTGAATTAGGTCCCAGTCCTTTTCCGCAGCCATTTCCGCCAGCTTCCCGCCGGAAGTGATCACCAAAATCTGCGCGCCTTTATCCGCAGACGCCTGAAGAGCGCTCAGGGTTTCTTCGGTATTGCCGGAATAGCTGGATACAATCAGTAATGTTTCTGACGAACAATAGGCCGGTGATAAGTATCCCCTTACAACATTCAGCGGAACACGCAATTCATCAAATAAAACGTCACTCAGCAGTTCTCCGGTAATACCGGAACCGCCCATTCCAAAATATAAAATATTTTTTACCCTGGAGGCATCTACCGTAACTTTGCTGCTCTTAAATAAGGAAAGCCCTTCCTTAATTTGAAGATGAAAATCAAGTAACACTTGTTTGTAACCAGTTTTGTCGATCGAGTACATTTTTTCTCCTAACTTAAAAATTTTAAGTCTGGTACCTTTGATTTAAAAAAGTTTTTACAATATTGTTCAATTGCGCCGGCTGTATGTAATTCTTTCACTTTTTCATACAAATTCTCACACGATTCAATATCAAATATACGGACAATTTTTTTTACTTTCGCAATTAAATGCGGATTCATACTAAAATTTCGCAATCCCATTCCCAGTAAAAGCGGAACCGCCTCCGAAACCGCCGCATATTCGCCACAGAGTGTGACCGGTTTTCCTCTCAACTTTCCTGTTTCGATTGTTTTAGCAATAAACGCAAGGACAGCCGGATTAAACGTATTGTATGATTTCGCCACCCTATCATTGGTGCGGTCAATGGCCAGAACATACTGGGTTAAATCATTTGTGCCGATACTAAAATAGTCCACGTAATCCGCTAAAATCCCGGTTAACATCGCCGCCGCAGGCGTTTCAATCATAATCCCCAACGGGATATCGGCTTTAAAGGCGATTCCCTTTTCAGTCAACTCCTGCCGGACCTCTTCTAAATATTCTTTTGTCCGGATGACTTCGTCTACCGAAGAAATCATCGGTAGTAAGATATGAATATTACCAAAAACAGAAGCGCGTAAAATTGCCCGCAACTGCATATTGAAAATTTCGGGTTCATCGAGACAAAAGCGGATAGCCCTCCAGCCGAGAAAAGGGTTCAGTTCATCTTCGGCACTGTAGTTGTCTAAAAATTTATCCCCACCCAAATCAATGGTCCGAACCGTAAGCGGAAGCGGTGCTATTTGCTCCGCCGCCTGCTTGTATATTTCGAATTGCTCCTGTTCGGAAGGCAAATCTTTTTTTTCGATAAAGACACTTTCGGTACGAAACAGTCCCACGCCTTCGGCTTTGTTTTTTGTAACATCGCTCAGCTCGTGTGCAAATTCGATATTGGCCATCAGGGTGATATGTTGGCCGTCCGGGGTAACGGAAGGGAGTGCAATTTCTTTCTGTAATTCCCGGTTAAATTGCTCGTGCTCTTCCTGCAGCGCTTTGTAACGTTCAATCGTTGCAGGACGCGGATTTATAACAATAGTACCCGTAAAGCCATCCAGAATAACCGTGCTCCCCGGAACAATGAGCTTCGAAAGCGTATAGCCGTTTACCACTGCCGGAATTTGCAGGCCACGGGCCATAATGGCAGTATGCGACGTTTTTCCGCCCTGGTCGGTAAGAAAGCCAAGAATGAAATTCCGGTTAAACTGAACGGTATCGCTTGGGGAAAGCATTTCGGCAACGACGATAGAAGGGCTGGATAAATTATAATCAAAATCAATTCCAAGAAGTGAATAGATTAATTTTTGTTTTAAATCCATTATATCGTAAGCGCGTTCCCGAAAATAAGTATTTTCCATATTGATAAAATAATCGGTCTTTTCGGAAAGAATTTTGGAAACGGCAAACGGGGCTGAGGATGCGGACAATTCGATTTCCTGCTGAATTTCTTCGAGCAGGGCTACATCGTCCAAAAAGGTTTTTTGACTTTCAAAAATTTCGGTAAACTCATCGCCGTACTGTTTTTGGCTGGCGGCCTGGGCAATATCCAGTTGCTGAACTACTTTTTTTACCGCCTTATTAAACAGATCCCATTCCTGCTTTGGATCAGCTACTTCTGCCTGTAATTCCTGAACATTTATTTTCATCGTCCGAAACACAAAAACGGAACCGATGGCAATCCCCGGAGAGACAGCCATTCCGGACAGGACAATTTCTTTATTTTTGGCCTTAATTTTATTCTTCATAGAATTTTTTTTCGATCAATTCAATAATGGCCTCAAGGGCCTGTTGTTCGTCACTGCCTTCAATCACAAACTCCAGTTCGCTGCCGGTTTCGGCGGCCAGCATCATAACACCCATAATGCTTTTACCGTTTACTTCCAAACCGTCTTTCAAAATTTTAATATCGGCTTCAAACTGTCCGGCAACTTTTACCAAATGCGCAGCAGGCCGCGCGTGCAATCCGCTTTTATTTGTTATCTGTATCGATTTTTGAATCATACCAGTCCTATTACCGCAGCCAGTCCGACCGAAAATAAAACAGCTAACTGCATATATACACCTTTAGAACGCAGGAAAGCGCTTCCCGCCGCAGCCAGTCCAAATACCAGCACTCCGCGAAAATCCGATCCTCCGTTTTTACAAATAATCAGAACAATGACCATCCCAAGCATAACAGCACCTACAATTTGATAGGCCGATTTTACCCGGGCATAGTTTTCAATTTTTAATAATTTATAGGTATTGTACCCGCTTTGATACCCCTTCCACAACCCCGAAATACGAATATACAAATGCGGAACATTATATAAAATCAGCATTAGTGCTGCCGACGCCAGCTGGTATTCAAGCTTACTGAACAGCAGCACACCCGCACTTCCTGCCAGGATTGAAGCCGGTTTTATAACCGCCCAAAAATACGAATCACCCAGGGCGCCCAGGGGGCCGATCAGAGCTATTTTAAACCGTTCAATCTGCGCGGTATCTCCGGTTTTATCAATTGCCAGATTCTCCTCGAGACGGGCCAGCGCACCGATAGCAAAGGAGGCGAAATAGGGATGCGCATTAAAAAAGCCTAAATGCCTTTTTAGTATCCCGGCCCATTCTTCACGGCTTGCAGAGACGCGTTTTGCGGCTGGTACCAAAGCAAAAGCAATGCCTGCCGAAATCATACCCTTAAAATTCCATACCCCCTGCAGCAGTAAGGTACGCAAAAAGATACTGACAAAATCCCTGTATTTAATTTTTTCTGCCCGCATATTCACATCACAAAAATGAATAAAAGCCCCAGAGCCGCGCCCAGTAATAAAAACAGCATATCCTTTTTATCTTTATACAAAGCCAGGGTCAGCCCAACACCACTGCCGATGACGCCCAGTTCGATATAGCGTGCGATGTTGTTCCAGCCTGCCGGCAGCACTAAAAGAATTTCGTGAATCACCCGCTGACCAATTAAAACGGCGGTAAATATCACGGCTGTATGAAGAATAAACTGCATCAATATTGAACCGCTATGCACCCCGCTTATAATATGGATATGATCTTTTTTCAGGGTACGAAGCACAAAATTCAGAAGCCGTCCATTTCCGTTTCGGATGAAAGTTGTTATGCTCATTCCCAGCCAGCTGATAAATAGAGCATATAAAATTACCAGCAGAATTAAAATATTTTGACTGTTTCCAAAGAAAACGTCTAAGCGAATTGTTACAATAACGGCAATAATGGACGCCAGGTTCCCTTCGGGAATTTTTGCCGCGCCCACCGGAAGCTGATTCAGCCATAAAAGCTGCAGTAACAGCCCCATATGCAGACCAAGTGCAATATTTCCCGTCAACCAGCCTAAAATAATTCCGGATATCAGGGGCTGTGAAATTAACCCTTGCAGTACCGCTGTTGTATCCAGGGCGATTAGCCCGCCTGCCAGGCTAAGCAAGAATAAATCCATAGGCTTTAGTCTAAAATTCCTGTCCGAAGTTTTAAGGGAACAATCGTTCTGCTTTTATACGGGCCGGAACTGTCTAACCATAATTCACCAAATAAATAAAACCCTTCCGGCGCCGCGGGGATTTGGCCGTTTATGGTAAAATCCGCCTCTTTGCTGACCCGCGGATAAAACTCCTCGTAACCGCCGTCTATTTTAATCTTATTAAAATAAAAATACGATTCCTTTAAGGTCAGGCTCCAGTCCTGCGCCTTGTGAGAGGCAAATGCAGGAACAAATTCGATGAGATAGTCACCCGCTTGCGGAGGAATAAAGGTAAACGTATGTTTGCGGTAAGACAATCCGTCCGCGTGCAGTGTTTTACCGGAATAATCCTTTATATTGATGGCAAAATCGGTAAATAAATTATAGGTCTCGGCATCCAGCTCAATATCAAAGCGCACCCGTTCACAATTTTTTGCAACCGAGAACGTCGATTCATAGCGTTTATTATCATCGGCAATATGGCGGGTACGCTGAATTCCCAACAGCGCGCCGGAGATTCTGCATTTCGCAAGATTATTATAATTATTTAAGACTTCAACCTGTCCCTCCGGATCAGAACCGTTAATGATACGGACGTTCGAAATGACCTGTGGCTTAAAGCTTAATCCAGAAAAAGAAGCGGAAATTTCAAATTTTGAATTTTCTTCATTCCGAAAATCGGCGTACACATCCAGCTCCCAGGTGCCACGGTCCAGTTCATCGGACTTAAGAAAAACCGTATTGGATTTTTTCGATTCTGACTTAATACGCAGACTGTGCTGCTCTCTTCCAGCCGGGTCGTAGAGATAGGCCCGGAGATTGGAGTAACTGCCCCGCACGGCGCTAAGGGTAATGGCAGCCGCGCTCGCTTTAAGAGGAACGTCAAAGAAAAAGCGTTTTACATTGCCGGGCGCTATTGTTGTTTCTTTCGAATCCCACTTAAATCCGTTCTGTTCGTCGAACACGATGGGGACAACGGCGGTGCACATCAATTCGAATTCTTTATTCACTGCGCCGGAAGAAGAAAATAGGCCGCCTTTGCGGAAAGCCGTTATTTTAGCGTTGTACAATCCGGGTTTTTTCATTTTGGATTTATCAAAATAAACATCCACCAGCGCCGGATTTGCCCCTTTAATATAAGTACTGTTCTTATTCAGTTTCAGCCAGGGTGCGCCTGATTTTAATGAAAATCCGCGGTAAAAATTATGCCGCGCATCGGCGTCCATTTTTTTGCTAAAGACCGGGTTGATATAAAAACGCTGTTTGTGCTCTTTATCCGGCAGGTACGAGCCAAAACGCCAGTAAGCGGCCGGGCCGTCTTCTGTTTCATAAATTGGACTGACCGTGCTGATATCATAATTTACCACTTGCCGGCTCTTTTTATCATTGATTAGTTTTTTATATACATTAAAAGCGGATGGAATGTTAATGACCCCGCTGCCCTGTTCCAACGGAAGATAATTCGGCAGAGGGTCCGCACTGTTTTTGAGCGCTTTTTTCAGAACCGCACCCGCGATCGGCAGTTTTTGCTGCCAGGCGGCAGAGAGAACTAAAGCCGCAGCGCCGGCGGCCTGGGGTGAAGCCATACTGGTACCCCATTTTATATCCCGGCTGGAGTAAGGTGGAACCGTTGATGAAGCGCCACCCGGCGCCAGAATATCCGGTTTGTTCAATTCACCGCCCCGGGAACTGAATACAAATATTTTATCAGAAGAAATATGAGCGCCGTATAAATTATTCGCCGTTTCTTTATTATTTAAAGCGCCCACCGTAAGAATAAATTTTGAAGAGGCGGGCAGACCAACGGTTGAAATCCCCGGACCTTCGTTCCCGGCGCTGGTTACAAAGACTAGTTTTTCATTTTCACTTAAAAAATCATCCAGGGTTAAATCCATAGCCGAATGGCCTTCGATTTCAGCTCCAATCCCGAAGCTCATATTAAAGACGACCGGACCATCGTATTTCTTTGCAAATTCAATTCCATATTCGTAGGCGCTTACCATACTGCCCGTCGTGGTCGCTCCGCCGGACAAACTGCAATCGCCTATTTTTAAACTGATTACTTTCGCCCCTGGAGCGATTCCGTTTAAACCATCCTGTCCGTTAATTTTATACCCGGTTGAAATTCCGGCCACGTGTGTTCCATGACTGGAACCGTCGTAATGAAAATTAACGCGCTTCTCATCCGGGAAAATGTTGATAGCAAAGGTGGCAAGATTGCGCTCCTGCTCTTTATCCCGGCCCCGAAAACGGAAGGACTGTAATTTTTCTTTATAGTTTTGGAGCGGCTGTTCATCGACTAAATTTCCGTCCGCATCCAAATCGACAAACGCTACCCAGCCTTCCGAAGATTTGAAGACGGTAAAAGCAAAATGCTCGTCTTGATTTCCGTTATTATTAATATCGGGAAGCACCGTGTTTTTAAAACGATCCTCATTTAAAACGCCAATATAATAAATACTGTCCACAGGCTGAAGGTTTAATTTATCATAACCGAACAGCTTATCGCCTTCTTCATTGATCAGATACTTTTCATTATTTTCACTTCCCGTATCGGCCTTGCTGTACGAGACGTCTCCCTCCCCGGAAAAATCCTGCACATCGATTACTTTCGGTGAACCGTCCGGCAATTCGGTTAAACCCGCAACGCCCATATCCACACCGGTATCAAGAATAATGACCACGGCGTCTTTTCCGTTATACTCAGGATGTTGCTTAATAAAATCGGCGGCACCCATTCGTTTTATATCCAAAAAAGGCCAGTCTGTTGCAACCGCTACTGTTTGATTCAGCAATAAACTCATCAGAAATAAAACCGTGAACTTTTGTATCATTAAGAGGGCCTTCCCTGATAAATAACCGTTTCGTATTTGTAAGTTTAGAAATTAGAGCAATTTACTGAAAGCGTCTTTTATTTGCAAACCGGGTATTGTGCTTATAAAATGAAAAAGGCCGACTTAATCCGGCGGGGAGAAAAAGTCAGCCTTGAGAACTACAGAAGCAATAACCCTAATATCTGCTTTTTATGAGGAGTGTTCTATTGAGGCCTTTTAAGCGGAATGCTGCAAATGCACTGTTTCCACCATTCCAAATCCATAATTATTGAGTTGGCCCAAACCCGTATCGTAGACAATCCGTAAAATTTCCGGGCTTGCCTTTATCCGTAAAGGGGCCAAAACGCCACGTACCTGGTCCGGTAAACTCTCACCGTTTTCCAAAGTAATGACTTTTGTGATTCGATTATTCCGTTTACGTATATAATCGGGATCATATTGTAAATCAAAATCGAGATTCTCAACATTGTCTTTTTGAATCGTGTTATATTTTTGCACTAAGTCCTGCCGGATGGAAGGCAGATAATCTTTTTCATCCGGTAATACATAGCCGCTCTTTAAATGGAAAGAAGATGCCGTATGCTTCAAATGACGCTGCCGATATACAGCCACGGGAGACAGGCAGGTAAAACGGGCTTCAGAGCTTTCGAATACCGGAGAATGCACAAATTCAACGGATTTAACACCAAACATTCGCTTAGCAATAGAGACACGTCCCCGTGTGTTTAATTCTTTTACCAGCAAACCAAGGAATTGGTAGTACGGTGAGGCAATGTACCAATAAAACTCCGATGAAAGGATACCTATTTTAAAATTAACAATTTTGCGATTGGGAATAATTAATTGTGAAAACGTGTATAAATCAAATTTTTGACCGGACCGGCCGGCTGGCAGCAAGGAATTGAGATACCGGTGGTATTCAAAGGCCAGCTTATTGATCAGCTTAACCAGATGATAATTTGTATTGATGGGCAAATATGTATTTTGTTTGTAATTTGAAAAGGTAATCTTTATTCTCATCAACACCACCCGAATAAATGATAGCCTTCTATTACAAATGGTATGCCAAGCGAACGAACCGGTTAAAATTCTATATTAATCTATTGTTTAACAAAAGGTTAAGAAAGTAAGATCAGGAGAAATAATAACAGGCGTAGAGGGTATATATCCCTATGCGCCTGTTATATGGGGGGATTTTTTACCTATGCGGTCTGTAGTTTTTGTTTTACGTTTTCGGCAATTTCCAGAAACGCTTTCGCCTGTGCGCCATCGGGATCTGCCTGCACAACAGGCACACCTTCATCGCCACCCGTACGAATCGCTACATCGATGGGAATTTCTCCCAGCAGGGCTGTATCTAATTTATCACATTCTTTTTTAACGCCGCCAGTCGAAAAAATATTCGTCCGTTCGCCGCAATGCGGACAAAGGAAATAACTCATATTTTCGACGATACCCATAATCGGCACATTCACTTTGCGGAACATTTTTACACCTTTTACCGCGTCAAGTAAAGCCACATCCTGGGGGGTGGAAACGATCACCGCGCCATCCAGGGAAACCGACTGCGAAAGCGTCAACTGGGCGTCACCGGTACCGGGAGGCATATCAAAAAGCATCACATCCAGCTCCGGCCAGGCCACGTCATTCATTAACTGCTGCACCGCCCGGTGTACCAGCGAACCACGCCAGATAACCGCTTCATTGTTATCTACCAGAAAGCCCAGCGACATCAGTTGTACGCCAAATTTTTCGATAGGGAATATTTTTTTACCGTCATAATAAGGTTTATCATTAACACCCAGCATTAACGGAATACTCGGTCCGTAAATATCAACATCCAGCAGGCCAACTTTTAAGCCAAGTTTTGCCAAAGCTACAGCCAGGTTTACCGCGACCGTGGATTTGCCAACCCCGCCCTTGCCGCTGGCTACAGCAACTTTGTATTTTACCGTAGAAAGATAGGTCACTTTTTCTTCCTGCGGTTGTGTGCTGAACTGCGGAGCGGTTTGATGCTCGACCGTTACATTTACGGATTGTCCGCTGAATTTTTCTTCGAGATGTTCCTGTACCGATGTTTTAAGTTTATCGTCGATAGACGTATCGTCTGATTTTACCACCAGTTTTATCTGAATGGCCGTGTCACTCACTTCGACACCCTGCACAATTCCAAATGAAACGATGTCCCGGCTGAACCCGGGATAACTCACTTCTTTTAATGCCTCAACTACGGCTTCTTTTGCAGCCATATCTATCTCCTCTATCGTTATGTTTTATTTTGATAAGTGTTGTTAGATGCTAAATTTAATAAAAAGATATATCAAATGTGACTTTTTTAGATAAAAAAAACCGGATAAATTATTACCCGGTTTAATTTGACAATTCTTCTTTTATTACAGCATTACTTCCAAATCAAGAACCTTGTCTTTATTCAAATCTAGTTTAATAATTTTAGGATTGTCCAGCTCGATATCATTCACCTGCTTCATTTCAACCGTAAAGGTTTTCAAGTCTAAATCTTTTTCTGTCAGACGACCGATACCATTAATAACACCACTCTTTTTCTTATCGTAATAACTGA
>JANTFQ010000010.1 GCA_024763405.1 Calditrichaceae bacterium | reverse complement strand
ATTTTCTCTAAAAAAATCCCCTTCAATAAAATGTAGGTTTTTATGCTTCTGCAATGCGCCCATGGAAACTAAAGATTTAATTCTTAGCGGCGCATACACATGATGGTTTGATTGAAGCAGTTCATCAGCCATATTTCTGCCGATAAAACCGCTTCCCCCTGTTAATAAGATGCGCATTAATTTTTCTTTTTAGTCCTGTTAAAACAATTAAATGCTATAGTGATTTAACAAGGCGATACGGCATTGCAATCGCTTTGTATAAAAAAGATTCTTTATCTTTTAAATTATTTTTATTTATAAAATTAAGATGTGATTTTTTATCCAGATTTTTTATATCATCGCTGCTTAATTCAAGTTCTTCGATAAATTCATTTAAATTCGCAGGTTCTTGTTCCTTTTCGATCAAAACCTGAAGCTGAACCAAGGCTTCTTCACGGGTTAACTGGCCATCACGGATAAGCTGAGAATATTTCGCCTGCTTGAAAACAAAGCCGGGAATTTGCTGATTTTTAAAATACGTTTTTACATTTGCATACTTACAGTCGATATGATCATCTTTTTTATTCGGGGTTTTCCAGTTCAATTCCTTCATTAATATATCCTGGATTTTATCTAAATTCCAGGGCATAAAATCGGGTAAGCTAATACGTACATAATCATCTTTCTTAATCTTATTTTTTATCTGATCAATGGCATTTAAATCATACCGCCTCGGTAAAATAAAATTATTAATTTCATCTTCTGAAAAAGCATCCTTTCTAAGCACATTTTTTACATACTTAGGATGAGATGAAATAATTTCGAAGGGCGATTGCTCATCAACCCTGCTTGATCCGCCCGAAATAAGCAATGGGATATCATATTTTTTTTGATAAACAATTTTTACATAATTAATCCCATTCGCGCAGATGCTGCAAAATTCACCACTATTTTTTACGGTACTTTGGTACATTCGTTTTAAATGATCCCAGTTGTAAGAATGTAATATATGATCCACGCCTAATATTTTAACTGAATTTAAAATATTCTTTAACGCAAACTCACTAAGAAAACCATTGTTGAATGTTACTACTAAAGGATTAAGCTTATATTTCTTTTTTGCAAGTAAAAGAACATAGGAAGAATCCCGCCCACCACTGAAAGGGATTAAACAATCGTACTGTCTTTTTTTACTTTTAGCCTCTTCAAATATTTTTATTAATTTTTGTTCGGCTTTTAAATAATCAAAATTTTTCCAGCTTTTATCCCAATTCCGGCAATAATTACAGACCCCATTCTCATCAAATGAAATATTCGGAAAGTCAGAAGGTAAAATACAACGTGCACATCTTTTTTGTTCATAAATATTGTACATGGCAAAATCCCTTTCTTGGGGAAATATTTTCATATCTTTTTTTCAAAACCCGAGATAAAAGACATCACTAATACTTTAAAAAAAAGATAACTCAATTCAGAATAAGCTGTGCTATTTTTTCATATTGTATTTTAAGCCGATCCGAATATTCCTTATTCTTAACAGAAATTTGATTTTTCTCATACGCCCAGTTTTGAACCAGCTTCTCGAACCCATCTTTCAGTTCCTGCGCGCTGAAACTATCAATATCAAACGCATAAGCACCCTGCCCCATATCATTCATAATTTCCCGGGACTTCCTGTAATAGCAAATACCAAGCAAGGGTTTCTCCGCTAATAAAGACAGCACAAATCCATGGAAACGGGTTGCAACCGTAATATCTGCCGAATCTATGGTTTCCATCAGGTCTGCTACCGAATTCACCTTTTTCACCTGAATCTTTTCCCTTAATCCCGGTTCCATTTTGGCCAGAATATCATCCACAACATTCAGGTCCTTTATCATCGTATTAAACAGAAACAAGGTATGGCCTTTTTGTACCAGCCAACTTGAAAAATTTACCAGTTTTTCGACATACTCTTCATATTTTTGTTCGTCAGGAATATACCAGTAGCGGCTGTCATATACCGGCATGGGATTAATGCCGACGGTGAGGTTATCGTGGATGTCCGGATTTTGAGTATTAAAATTAAGACTGTGGGCCAAATCCGGAGAGACCAGTCCATTAATGGGGAAAATAGTTTTTTCGACAAGCGCTTTCGATCCGGCATCCCGGTAGGAAAGATAATCGGCCATCAGTAGGGCCAGATGAATATAGAGCTTACTGCGCCATCGATCCAGCGGACCGGCGCCAACCCCGGCATACGCAATTTTTACCTTTGCCAGTTTACATAAAATTGTCCATTTTAAAAGCGTGTAAGGGAATCCGCCTGCACCGCCAAAATTATCCAGAAACTGATTGGAACCGGATACAATCAGCAGGTCAATTTTTTTCAAGGTAATAAAGGATGTTTTCAGAAAGCGCAGTTCCTTCGGCAGATTTAACAAACTTGAAATAGCTTTTCGTGTTCCCTGAATGGCTTTTACAATGAAAGGAATACTTTTGAGAGTTCCCTTCAGTCCGCCTGCAGATGTTACCTCTTTTTTTATTTGCGTAGAACCGGATTGATTTACCGCTTCCGATGCAACTGACGGACGAACCTTCTTTTTAATACGCCTGATTGGATATGATTCGACGTTATGATTTTTCCGGCTATCCTCCGGATTTATGGAGAAACAGGCAATTTGCGCCTGCGGTATAAGTTGACGGATATTTTGAATAACCGCAGCAATAATCGCTTCATCGCCATAATTACTGTTTCCGTAATGGCCAAAAACGCCAACCCGTTTTTCGTTTTTATTCTTCACTATTTTTATCCTTAATTCTGGAAACTACTGCTTTTTCTGCGCTAAAAATATGTTGATATAGCCTATTCCCATTTTCTCTTTTATGTTCCTAATCCTCTCTTTTCCCAAAAAGACAGCGGCGGCTTTGTTCAATTTATAGGAGTTCACAACCCTTAGGATTCCTTCTGATCCTTTAGGATTAAGTGAAATTTTTTTAAGAATATTGAAATCTTTCCTCAGCAGTTTTTTTAAACCCCTCGTACTCAACCAGTCTTCAATATGCCCCAGTTTTTTATGATCGTCATACTTTTCCCCCAACCGGTCCATTACAAACTTATTATTGGTACTAAGAATCAACCATCCATTCGGTCTGAGTAGTTCTGCGGCCAATCGTACATATTGTTCCTGGTCCGGGACATGGGCTATTACCTGCTGCGATACAACTAAATCAAACGCATTCTTCTCCAAGGGATGGGTAAACAGATCACCGTGAATAAAATTAATTGCAGGGAAATTTGCTTTCGCTTCATCCATATGTCTTTTAGATAAATCTATCGCCGTTACTTCTCCGTATTCCTGTAGTCTAATTGAAAACCACCCGGTTCCGCATCCCAAATCAATCACCTTGCCCTTTTTTAAACTTAGTGATTCGATTAGTTTTAATATCACATCAGCTCGTTTCAGGGCCCAGGGATTTGTGGTTCTTGTGTCCTCCCACCAATCCCAGTATTCCGCCTGATTGGCAATATCCGGATAGTTGGTACCCATATTATTCGCCAAAAAAATTTTAAAACTCTTTGGGTTAGAAAGCTCTCTATATCTTAGATATATCCTGTTTTATATTTCAATGCACCATAAAAAAATTATTTTTAGTTAGTATCATATGATACTATTTCATCAGAATCATTTTTCTATTCTGTACAAAGTTTCCGGCCTGAATCTGATAAATATAAATTCCGGATGAATAACGGGATGCGTCAAAACGAAGCGAATAATATCCGGCCGGTTTGATCGTATCCAACAGTATCTCGACATTTTTACCAAGAAGAGTGTACACCGCAATCCGTACTTTACCGGTCCGCGGCAGACTATAATTTATATGCGTTACCGGGTTAAAGGGATTTGGATAATTTTGCTGCAATTCGTATTGCTTCGGAACACGCTGGCTGAGCATATCTCTGATTGCGGTAACCGGATCCACAGACACCAGCACAGTGTCCCTAATCCGGGCACTGCTGTCATCACTAAGCGTACAGAATAAACGGGCACTGCCGCTAAAATCCGGGGCGGTCAGTTGGAGCCTAGCTATCTCACTATCAAAGGAATACACAAGAGAATCATTGGAAACTGCAAAATTCCAGCTTAAAAGAGGTAGGGGTGAATCAATGTCCTTGGCATATTCATTCATCATTAAAACCGCTGAAGAATCACTGCGGAAGTGAATTGTTTCCGGAAGATTTATTATTTCAGGAGGATCGTTAACGGCATTCACGACGACCGAAAAAGAAGCCGTATCCGATAGTAATCCATCACTTACAATCAACTGTAAGGTTTCACTTCCGGACCAATCATGATCAGCTGAGAATGAATACGTATTACTCTTTAAAAAGTAGTGCACATTCTTCCCGCCGCTAATTATATAATTTAATTCCGAATCGGCATTATCGATATCGTCTGCATACGGGTACCATTCCGTTACGGCAAATTGTAGAGAATCATCTTCATTGAATGTTAGATTCGGCAGCGCAGCGGTAAAATATGGCGGATCATTCACCGGCTCCACCGCAAACAGTGTACTGCTTGTATCCGACAAACCACCGGGATCGCTCACCTTAAAAAATAAGCGTTCTCTGCCATTCCACTCTGTACCGGGTACGGTTATCGTCAGGATCCTATCCGAATTAATATGAATCCCTAACTCGGTATTTCCTGTAATTTCCCAGGTAAGCGTATTATCGGCATCATCCACATCTTCTACAAAATCATCCAGCGCAATATCGGCAAAATATGCGCCTTCTGAGATAGTCTGATCCGGAATATCCGTTATTTTCGGCGACTCATTGCCCGGATTCAGCGCGATAGAGTCAATCGCAACAACCTTTGCTTTATATGTAGTCGCCCATTCAAATGTTCTTCCTGTTCCATAGTCACTGCCTAAATCATCTACATTGTCAAACGAGGTGATCCCCCACCAGATATTATTTTGTCCGGCGGCGGTAGTCAGGATATTCATATTGGCAGCCTCTTCTAAAATATCCGGACCGCTAATTTCCTTATTGAAAATTTTAATACGTCCCAGTATTCCGCTTAACCGTTCACTATTTGCCCAGGGCGCCGAACCGAAAACAACCACCGGATTCGGGGGATTCGTTTCGCCCCAGCCTGCATCCGAAGTGACATCAATAACGAACTTATTCGAGGTATCCGGTAAATCAATATAAAACACAGCCTGCTTACTACCGTCTGGATTTACGTGTATGCGCAGTGCCTGTTTATACCAGCGCTCTTTTACCACCACCAACGGCCCCCCGTCGCGCGTATTGGTATTATCCCGACCGTTGGCCATACCGGCCAGTTCCCAGTAGTGCGAAGTTCCCGATCCGGCAGAAGGTGGAATGGGAAAGGGATGGCATCCATAGTAGGCCTCATGCCAGTTATCCCCATTGTCGGCCCAGAAAAATGTGACATAGTAGCCGGTTTGCTGAAACGGATAATATTCCCATACCCAGGTGGTTCCACCGTGGTCTGCCCCCCAAATGGGCAAGCCGTCATTCTGTGGATTTAGAAACTGAATCGCAATATGTTTATTACTGGGATCATCCCCGTTGGAGGGAAACTGTAAGCCGTTGATGTATTGATATTGCTGTGCCAATAAGAGTATTGGCAAAAATAATATAAAAAGTAAACTTCGACGCATTGACATCCTGATTATTATTAATGATTTTTTTGAAATAGTTATTTAAACTATCTGCACTTTTCTCTCGTAAACGCAGGGCAGTGGTTTATCTAACCGGAATGGTTTAATCTCTTTGAAAGAATTCGATTCGAACATGGTTTTTTTGGGGAAATGGATGGAATTGAATTGAGTTAACCTGGCTTGTAAGCATTCAGGAAGTTCCAGTAAGAACAGAGTTGTTGACAAGCTATTCTATTGTAAAATAATTCTTATACATGAGAACTTTACCCGCCGCAGACTTATTATATTTTTTTTATACGATAAAACACAGCCGTGTTTCCGACCGATGGAAATGAGATGCAGTTCGGTGCCCTTTTATAAATTTGTCTAAGCACAGCTAATGGAACAAAGCAAATTTTGATACTTCTTTTTTATTCCCAAGGATACGATAGGCAAAATAAATACCAGACCCTACCGTGACATTTTCATTATTTGTACCATCCCACTTAATGGAATAATGCCCTTCCGGAGCTTTTTCATCAACAAGATTTTTAATTTTATCCCCTGAAAAATTATAGATACTAAGCACCACATGCGTGGCCTTATGAAGTACATAATTCAGGCTTCCCAGGGTTTGAAAATTATTTTCATATTTATACTTAATCGAATAGCTACCAGGATCTCTGTCCGCTTCACTCGTCCTGGCTGAAACCGGAAGTGATGTACCGCTTAAATAGAGTTTGAAAGGCTTACGATGAGATGATGTAAAAATAAGTAAAGTATCACTGAATATACCAGCCGTATCCGGGCTAAAACTAATTTTTAATAAAATGGAATCGCCATCCGTTACCTTGTAAGGTAGGTCTCTGAAGCGAATATTGAACCTATCGTTTTTTAATAATCTTATATCCTTTATCAAACTATTCGGCCCGTGATTAAATAAAGGCAGCTGAATTTTACTTATTTCGTTCTCGTATACTGGTTCCAATACAATTGTTTTTGAAAGTCTATCATCCTGAACTTCAGCCATGCGTGCCTTAAAATCAGGATTTACCCAACTAAACTCCCTTTTCGTCCCATAATCACAAATCAGGTCATCAACTGTTTTATAGGATGTTTTCCCCCACCAAATATTATTTTCACCAGCCAGAGTTACTAACCGGTTCATCTCCAATGCTTCGGATTTAAGATCTTGTAATGGCAGAGCCTTGTTAAAAATTTTAACTCTTCCTAACAAACCGCTTAAGCGTTCTGTGCCATAATAAATTGGCCCCCAGGGGGCATCCCCAAATATAAAAGCAGGAGAAGGCGGAAGAACCTCACCCCAGTTTTCATCCGCAGTTACTTCGATAATTTTATTTTCTGAGGTATCGGGTAAATCTATATAAAACCGGCCGGTTTTAGTTCCGTCATCATTAACTTTTACTCTAAAAGCCTGAACAAACCACCTCCCCTTCTCTACAAGTAAAGGCGAATCAGACAACGTTTTGATATTATCTGCTCCGGATTTCATACCAGCAAGTTCCCATTCATGCTCCGTTGTCTCTCCTCCCGGAGGGCCGCCAAGCGGATAAGGATGACAGCCATAATATGAATTGGTATTCCCATCCATCCATTGAAAAGCACCATTATTGGCCCACCAAAAAGTAACATAGTATCCTTTTTGCTGGATGGGATAGTATTCCCATATAAAGCTGGTACCCTGCTTATCCGGCCCCCAAATTGGCAATCCATCATTTTGGGGATTATCGTATTTGATTGCAATAAATGTATCAACAGGCGCATCTCCATTTGATGGAAATTTCAACGCATTAAAAGAACCTATATCAATCCGTTTGATTTTTAATTGAATATCGTGGCTAACCTGTATCTGGGTATTCGTGCATGAGACAAGTAGTATAAAGATTAAAATAAATTTTTTTATCATATTAAACAGAGGATTCAATTTCTATGTACTTCACGTTACCGTAAATCCTGGTATTCCCTTTAAATTCAAATTGTTGTTTTCCAGATTAAAATACTAATTTTCGGGCATAAAAAGCTTCTGCAAATTTTTCAGGAGCAGCGCATTCCATTCCCCGCAATCGCATAATGGCCTGAAAGGTCTCTTTATCGAACCAGTGCTTACCGGCCTGGCTGGCAAAGCTTGTCAATAAAATTTCTATCTTGCGGTCTACATATTTTTGTTCTAATTGAAAGAAATAATTTGGCTGTCCCAAATCACCATCATATTTGGGGATTTCATATTCTAAAACCAAATGATTCCGGAATGTATTCCAGGTGAGCTCATTTACCTTACGATGATCCTGGTGCAGATCATTTCGATAGTGGGTAAGAATTAAGTTGGGCGTATAAGCACCTTTTATTTTTTCGAAATACTCCTTAATCTCAGTTCCGATATAGGGCAGAAAACCATCGCGATAGCGCTCAACAAAAATAGATTTTTCGTGCACTCCATCTAAAAATTGTCCGGCGCTTTTTAAGGATTCCTGTTTACGAATTTCATTCGAACAGAACGTCACCCAGTAAACAGATTCCACCGGGAACATATCTATAAGCTTTAGAATGGTTCCGCCGGCACCGATTTCAATATCATCACTATGGGCCCCAAGACAAAGTATTTTTAAAGGCTTCGTTTCATTCAAATCAAAAAGCTGCTTTAACACACTAACCTCAACTTTCCGCAGTTCCGTTTTTATTCCAAACTTCCCAGGGTACTTCTCCCTGCGCATGCAATTCGTCCAGTTTTTGTTTGTCTTTAAAGGTATCCAGACTGGCCCAAAAGCCCTTATGACGGTAAGAAGTCAATTCTTCTTTTTTAATCAATCGTTGAAATGGTTTTTCAACAAGTTCTTCACCATAATTTATATAATCGAATATTTCATGACGGAAAACAAAATACCCGGTATTGATCCATAAACCCGCCGAACCAATATGATTGATACTTTCCACATTGTCATTTTCTTTTAATTTAACAACATGAAAACTTTGATTGGGCTGGTAGGACATAAAGCAGGCCGTTTTATTTTTTTTATAAAAATGGTCCAACATATCCGGCAAGTGCATATCGGTCAGGCCATCACTGTAGTTCGCTAAAAACACCTCTTCACCTTCCAAATGCTCTTTTACTTTCATTAAACGCATCCCGAGGTTAGAGTGCAATCCGGTATCTACAAAAGTAATTTTCCAGTCATGAATATCCTTATTCAGAAGTTCCATTTTTTCGCCGCCTTGTGAAAAAACAAAATCATTGGAAATATATTCATCATAATTAACAAAGTAATTTTTAATCATATCGGCCTTATATCCCAAACAGAGGATAAAATCTTTATGGCCATAATGGGCATAGTATTTCATTACATTCCACAAAATCGGACGGTATCCAATATTCACCATGGGTTTGGGTGTTTTATCCGAGAATTCTCTCAGACGCATACCCATACCGCCGCAAAACAAAACAACTTTCATAGTGCACTCCAAACTAAAAATATGTAGGCCATCAGATTTTCACCGCATCGGTTCTTCTGGCTGGAACTAAAAAAAATATCGGCTTTAAAAGAATAACTGTTTTTGCTCGGCTCTGAGGCGATCGGCAAAACGCTCTTTCGGCAGTTGGACATCATCATACGTAATGGCGGTGTCTTTTGAAATATCATGTTTTAATACACATCCTTCGGAAAGGCCCATCGGCAAGAAATTTCCCTGATACGAAACATCGGCGTTTTCGATGAGACTAAAACAAGTATAGCCGCCGATACCGTCTAAGGTTTCACCCGCTTTCAAATCTCTTTTCGCAATGGTTAATACATCGGTATAAGGTTTCCCTTTGGGCGTAATCGCCGCATCGTTAAAAAGCACGGCCCTGGCAACTGTAATTGGAATTTCCTGATGCGGCAGATGAAAAGGAGTATAGAAAACATAATATGGACCGTCTCCCATTTTGAGATATTTCATATAATCCATTTTAACAGGAGCGTCATTATGACAAACCACAAAGGCACCCGTGTTTTGAACCGCGCCCCAAATAAAATCGACGGCACCGCCCTTTCCCTTTATTTCATCCAAAGGAAAGCTTGTTAATAATTCTTTTATATCCGGAATATTTGGACCGTGCATTCCTCTTTTATTTACACCGAATCCGGTTCCGTTTGCAATTACCGAGAGTTCCATCGAAAGTTTTGTTCCATCCACAAAAGAGGTCATCATTCGTGGGTCTTTATCATGCTCAAGTGCAAAAGCACGTTGTGTCTCCGGTGTTCGGTAGCGGTTATAAAATCCCTTTAAATTCCCTGCCATAACAGGCGTAAAGCCAATCGTTTTCACAAAGCGGAACAGGTTCATGGCAACGCCGGGTTCGTCACCATCGGTATTCGTGTAAATGACGCCCTGCTTATCAGCATAGTGCTTTAAAACAGGCCCGACAGTTGCATCCATTTCACAGTTCATTACAACGGTGTGTTTTCCGCTTTGAATGGATTTAAAGGCCATCTCTCCACCAAAATCTACAATTCCAGAGGCTTCGATAATCGCTTCGATTTCTTCGTTTTCGAACAGAATCTGCATATTGTCAGTAACAGCAAATTTCTTTTCTTTAATGGACTTCTGCAACTGCCCGCCGTTGCTTACAACCTGATAATCATCAATTCCGGCAAATTCCATTGCCGACCGGGCATTGGCCAGAGTACGGTTAGCAATAGCCACAACCTGAATTGCCGGAACAAAATTAATAATTTGATAGGCGATATTCCGGCCGCTGTATCCGGCGCCAATAATAGCGACTTTTATGGGATTATTTTCGTCTAACCGTTTTTGTAATGCAGTGTCTACAATCAGCATAATCTATCCTTTCTTAAAAAAAGCTTTCGGTATAATCGGGCCAGTTTTTATCGGCATCCGAAACAACAACAGCCTCGCCCGGCCATTGAATATTAAATGCCGGATCGTTATAGCGTACTCCAAAGGCATAATCCGGCGCATAAAACGCTGTGGCATGATAATACATTTCCGTATTATCAACTAATGTCCGGTACCCCTGGGCAAATCCTTCCGGGGCATATAAAGCCAACCGGTTTTCTTCATTCAGTTCAATACCAAACCATTGCTTGTAAGTATCCGAATCCGGACGTAAATCTACGATTACGTCAAACATGGCTCCCCGCGTGCAACGTACTATTTTAACCTCCGAGTGCGGCGGTTTTTGAAAATGCAGTCCGCGCTGCGTTCCTTTTTGCGCACTAAAGCCCACATTGGTTTGTACAAGATTGCTATTAAGGCCATGTTCATCAAATTCATGTTTACAGAGCAGCCTGGCGAAAAATCCACGTGCATCACCAATGCGTTTCGGCTCGATGATATAGGCGCCTTTTAATTTTGTTTCTGTAAATATCATAATATATTTCCCTGATTTTATTTCTTATACGGTTCATACGAAGCTATTTTTACAAAGCAAAATGCAGTGCACGACAAAATGCAACCGTTTTCGATAATAGCCTATTTCCAGCGTAAAGTATCGTCCAGCTCATCATTGGCTAATAAATGTTTGATATGGGCGATTCGTTTATATTGTACCCCCTCATAATCGTCTGCATTCAAACCAATGCGTTTGTATTCGTTATACAATTGTTCAATGCCCTTGGGAACCGTCCAGTGCAGCCCCGCATCGGGAAATGTTGTATGCAGTTTATCAAAATTTACGCGGTAATTTCGCAAATCCGGACTGGCGCCGTCGGCAAAACTAACCTTGCAGTCGGGAACTGTTTTACCAACAAAATCAGCAACCTCTCGGATTTGATAATTCTCAGTATTTATTCCAATATTAAAGGCCTGGTTATGCACTTTTTCTTTTGGCGCTTTCATCAGGGTTATAAATGCCTGCGAAATGTCTTCGATGTGTACAAGCGGCCGCCATGGCGTACCATCGCTTTTCATCATAATTTTTCCGGTTGTGTAGGCCCAGGCGGTGAGATTATTAACCACAACGTCAAAGCGGATGCGGGGTGAAAAGCCATAGGCCGTAGAATTTCTCAAATAAATCGGGCTGAAGTTTTCATCAGCAAGTTCTCTTAGATCCCGTTCCGTATTCACCTTGGAAATGGCATAATGCGTCACCGGATTAAAATTTGCGCTTTCATCGAGAATATCATCGCCGGCGGCGCCATACATACTGCATGACGAAGCAAAGAGAAAACGTTTGATGCCAACCTCCTTGGCCAGTTTTGCGATATTAACTGATGCCCGCCAGTTAATATCCAGTGTATGTTCCGGATTAATGTCACCTAATAAATCATTGGATAAAGCGGCCAGATGAATGATTGCTTCGATGCCCTTCCCTTCCAGATCCGATTTTACCACATCCCGTACATCTTTAATCATCTCGGGAACATGAACAAAATCTTCACCGTAGGTACAGCGCCGGTACAAATCACTATCCAGGCCCAGAACATCATGCCCATCATCTAACAGCATTTTTACGAGTACAGTACCAATATAGCCTTTATGTCCGGTTACTAAAACACGCATTTTATTTCTCCTTAAATAAATAATGTATCAAATCTTATTTTTCAGTGAATAGATCAAATCATTCCAAAGATGATGCCTGCTATGGCGGGTATTTCGCAATAAAAAAATCAGAATTCTGATTTTATCCGAAATTGGGATATTTCCTTTCAGAACATCCGAGTAGTAGGCAAAATGTTTTTTAATATGCTGATAGTTAAATGCCTCCGCCGATGGATCCCAGAAATCCCGCTGCACTTTTGTGTTTTTTCGGTCCCAGCTACTGGCGCCTTCGTGCATACGCCGGTAAAAAAGATATTCGGGAATCTGGATAAACTTACCATAGAGGCAGAGTTCACCCATAAAATTAGTATCCGAAGATTTAAACTTCCGGAACAGATGTGTTTTACGGAGGGCATTTAATCGCATTAAACCATATATTGCATTGGTTTGTCCCACATTTTTTTTGAATCGTACAAAGCGGTCTGCTGCTCTTTCATCCACAATATGCAGGTTGTCCTCATATTTCTCAATTAAATCACCCTCAGCATCAATTACTTTTGTTTTGCCGAAGGTCAACACACAATCCGGATTTTTTTCCAATATCTTAAAACAGAGTTCATGTAAATTGGGCTCGATGTAATCATCTGCATTTTGCCAGCGAAAATACTTTGCCCGCGCTTTTTCAACTAAAATATTATAATTTCCTGCAGCGCCTAAGTTTTTCTCATTCCTGAAATATTGAATTCTGGCATCGCGGTCAGCATATTCCCGGCAAATATTTTCGGTACCGTCTGTAGAAGCGTTATCCGAAATAATCAGCTCAAAATCATCGAAAGTCTGAGCTAAAATAGAATCGATGGAGGAGCGAAGATACTTTTCCCCGTTATAGACCGGCAAACCGACACTAATTAGAGGGATGGAACTATTCAATATTCAAAACTCCTGTTTTATTTGGTGAAATGCTGACTATAAAACTCGGCATTTTCAGGGCATAGTTTAACGAATTTAATTTAATTTACGTGATGTCAAATGGATTAAGATACATTTCCCGTAACGTCACAAATTGGACAGCATAGCGCTTTGTGAGTGCATCAAAATAGGCATCAAGCTGCTGAAGATAGCGTTCCACATCCCGGGAAGTTTTACAATATTTCGAGCCGTTTGGCATCAATTCGTTGGAATGGAACATCATGTTCAGATAACTGGCGCCGGCGGCAATTTGCGCGTCGCTTAACCGGAGCATCTCCTTTAAACCGGCATAGGAGGGCCGCAGCCAGTACAAATCGATATCAAAAACTTTTTTTAGAATTCGGCGCAGCCCGATGTTAGGCAAATTTGTATAGTTTTTTGCTAACAGCTGCGGCACTTGTTTGCTGAAGCCGACGGTCAGGGGCACTTCCAGCAGTTTCGAATTTCCCGCTTCTCTGATATTTTCGGGATTTAGTAAATACGGTTCGGTATTTGGCAGCCAGCCAAAGGAAGGTTCAAAGGACTGTTTTCCTTCACGGAACGGGACGATACTCGTATCCACCAGATAGCCCAGTTCTTCCAGTACCGGCACAGATGATTCATTAAATCCATAGCGACCGGCGCGGTACGTGACCGGCCTCTGCCCCACGGCTTCGGCAATTACATCGGTGAGCAGCTTCATCTTTTTGAATTGCAATTCCGGCGGCAGATTTGAGGGGAAAGAGTTGGCTACTGTACGTTCTTCTTCATAAGGCGGATTGACCCAGGGATGCAAATGCATCCCGATTTCGGCACCTTCATTATCCTGAAATCCTTTTAGAGTTGCCGCAGCCTTTTTATCAATGGCCACGGGATAGTCAATCAGGTAGGTTGGTTTAACACCATATTTATTGAACAATTTCTGTAGCGGATTCAGGTATTGAATATTTTCAACCGTGTATTGGGTATGATCTAAGAAACCCGAGCTCCACTCCCGCTCTTCTTCGGTATCGATGGTGACTAAAAATTTTACAGAATGCATATTTCATCACTTATTAAATAAAAAATATTTTCAGGAATTATTGTATTTTTAAAGTTCGATAAATATTGATTAGAAAACTGAATTTAACACCGCACTATCTCTAATCCTCTTACCGGTAATTACAATTCTGCCGTTTCCTTGAGCTTAATGGTTACTTTCCCCTTTTTAATAAAATAGGCTATCCACAGTATATAAATTCCACCACCGATGACAGTCAGGATAAAAAACTGCAGCATAGAACGCGGGTCATCAAATACTTTTTGAGATAATTCATAAATTACTGCCGCCATCAGAACAGAACCCAGAAGCGGATAAATAAATGATTTTAATAACTTAATAAGATCCAGTTTTAAAGTTTGATATAACAGAAAGAAACTCAAAATAAATCCTAAAACCGAATAGACTAAAACGGAGGCGGTGATGGCATATATTCCATATTTTACGACCAAAAAACAGAGCGCAATGAAAACAAAAGAAACAATCATATTAAACTGTGTCTGCAATTTATATTTTCCGATAGCCACATTGACGCTGGTAAACATCCCTTGTAATATTCTAAAAATTCCTGCCATTGCCAGCACTTGCATCGGAACAATGGCCGGCGCCCATTGCTCGCCCAATGAACTGTATACAAAATGCGGGGTAATCACCATAATACCAAACAGAACAGGGTAACTGGCTGTCGCTAAAATAGATATCCCCTGAAACAAAACATTCTTCAAACTTTCAGGATCATTTTTTAACCGGCTGAATGTTGAAAAATAGATAGAACTGATTGGTTTTGTGATTCCGGTTAGTGAACGGTTCGTAAATTCAAACGATTTCTCATAGATTCCTAACGTTGCAACATCCAGATAGCGGGCAATTACAAAATAATCGACTTTAGCAACAATCAGATTCAATTGATTCCGAATAAAATTCCAGAACCCGAAGGAATATATTTCGCGCATGGCGTTATGCTGGTAACTGATACGGGGGAACCACTTTACTTTATACATTAAATAGACTAAAAACACCACTGGCATTATTAGAGTAGGAATGACAATGGACCAATAACTATAGCTAAGATAAGCCAATGCAATTGCAAACAAAGAGGTTGTAATTCCCTGCAGAAAATCAACAATTGAAAGAATTTTATAATCAATGGTACGCTTCAATAATGTTACCGGCATAAAATAAAACGAAGTAATAATATAATAAAGTGACATCCAGCGTAATACCGAACTAACTTCCGGGTTATTCATAAAAATAGCAATCTGCTCCGAAAAGACTGCGGTAAGCAAAGCTAAAACTGAAGAGATTGCCAGATTAAGCGTAAAAACAGAATTCACCTGGGCATTGTCCACATTGTCTTTTTGAACAAGTGCAACATTGAATCCAAAATTAGAAAAAGAATTGGAATAATCGATTACCATTTTGGCAATGGCTACAACGCCAAATTCGGCAGGGGAAAGCAGCCGGGCTAAAATTACCGATAATACGAGAGCGAAACCGCGCTGCAGTATTTTAAATCCAAGACGATAGGCAACCGACTCGTTTGTTTTTTTTATTATTTTTTTATTGTGTGTCACTCATTACTCCGACTATTCCTTGTCATTTGTCTGTTTTAAATGCGATGGCCCCAGAAAAGATTCATCCCTAAAATCCTAACGTACAAACAACAAGAATCAAATCCGCCACCGGGCGGATGCGCCTACTGGCGTAACATAAGTCAGGGGACAAAGGGGTGGGTTAGAAAATAGGCATGATTGAGATATTCGTTTGTATGCTTGCTAAATCCTTAAAAAAACAATCTAAATATTTTCGGATTTTATTTATTTTGAACAGCAATGTTTTATTTTAAATGTAAACCCTGAGGTTTAACCGGTGCGGTTGTATCCTGTTCTCCGGAGATAGTAATTACATACGTTGTGTTTTCAGTGATATTTGTTTCAAAACTCAAAACACCTTCCGGTTGGTTTTGCGCGACACCTTTATAATCCCAGAGTTGTAAATTGCTTTCCGTATTTTTTTGAAATGTCTTCGTACCACTGTCGCTTATTTCCTGTATATCATAAATGGTATACGGTTTAATGCCGGTAATAATATGCATAAGCGGACCCATTTGCGATACCGAGTAGGCAACAGCATTTTCATTGACACTATTCTCTTTGCTAAATAAAACCAGATTATTTTGCCGGCCGCTGCGTTCTGCCTGAATCAGTACCCCCTGCATGGCTGCCCCAACCTCGATTAATTCCATGCCTGTTACCGTTTGCAGTTGTGTTTCTTCTCCTGTTTGAAACACATTTAAAAATCGTTGCTCTTTTTGTGATTGAGTGGGCTTTACGGAAACCTGCCAGCGATGAGATTTAATCGCCAGATCCCCCTGACGATGCAGCACATCATTATCAAATTCAGTAACACGGCTTACTTCCACTCTGATATTTTGAGGTAATATTGTCCTGCAAAATACTACACCATGTGCATTAGCACCGCCCACATAATCTTGATCTCCACCATCACTATCCTGTGGGCCGCCAGTACCGTTTAAACCTTTAACAAAAATAGCACTCCCCGTAAAAGCATCCCCAATCCTTCCGGTTAACCCACTTCCCAGGGTAAAATCTTCCGTTGATTGATAATTATACACAGAAGGCTTCCAGGGGACATGGTACACCCATTCAGGATTAAAAGAAGATGCGGTACGATCGTAAACAACTAAAAAATCTGTATCCTGTACGGGATTCTTTCCCGGAATATATACCAGTTCTCTGGAATGGGTTGTACCCGTGGGCAGAACACGATTCTGGTTTGTACGCAAATGATAAAATTCGTTGTTTTTTTTCGTCACCTGTTCAATACCGCCCCACTCGAAATCACCCTGACCGGAATTGGCGTTGGCCACATCCTGGGCAGTACTCATCCAATCATGACCAACCGCTGTAACACCGTCAAAATATACGGTATTAAATTCTCTGCCACCGGGATAATCATTTAAATTTCCGTATCCCCGGTGGGCCACATGGCGTGTATTAACGAGCGTCCCATATTTAAGCAGAGCAAAGCCTGGCGTTGCTTCGGCGCCACGATGTCCGTCAAAACGAAAATGCCCGCCGTTATACGAGAAGACACCGTCTCCAGGATTATTATGCCCGGTCCTTGCAAAGAAAGTACCCATATTTCGCGCCCATAATGAATTTGGCATTCCCAGGTCAGAAGCATTTTTTACCGGGACAGATGTATAGAGGCCTAAGAAAGCCCAAAGATAATAATGCTTATAACGTGGCCATAACACGTTATAGTTTTCAATAGTATAGCGTACTAATCCGGCCATATCCAGTAAACCTGCATCATTAAGGACCCGCGGCAGCAGATACATTTGCTCCCGTACCGAACGATGCTCAAAAGAGGCATCAGTTGTTGATGCATCACCGGCACGAACATAAGTAAAATGCTGATCATAATATTTATGGGGATCCATCGCTTGTGTTATGAGTTTAGGATAGTTTAAGATCGCATTGCCATCAATATCTCCTTTGCCGGAAATATAGTTTTCTCCCGTTGCTGTATGCCAGGCATCGATATTTAATATATGGGTTCGGGGATGCCAACTGGAATAACCATTCCATTCAGGCCAGCCCCCGTCATTTCCGGCAACAAAATTTAAAGCATCTAAAAAACCATCCTTCAACATGACATCTGTAAAAGTATCCAGAGCTTTATCCGCTGCACTGTCAATAAAGCCGTCACCCCAAAACGCAAGAGCAATATACCAGGCATAACAACCTTCATAATACCGGCTGCTAAACATTAACTCGGGGGTCACCGAAGGATTGGCAATCGAATGATCGTAGATAATATGGGTGATTCGACGATTGAGCTCCAGATTTGCTATCTGTTCTCTTTGGCTTTCAGATAAATAATTATAAGTCCAATCATAAACTAAAGCGGCCGCATAAGACAAATCATCACCGGCATTCAAACGTTTTATCAGGCTGTTCGCAGCCCGCTGGGCCAAATCATTAAGCGACCCGGGATAGCTGATTCCGGGGATTGCTCCTATTGCCGCAATAAAGGCCTGATGAATCATCAATGCCCGCAATGGGTCATGCGCAGCTTCATTTATGATATTATACTTATCATTATCGCTGGTTGAAAAAGCCCAATTCACATATTCCTGATATTTATCAGAGAAATCGGCTGCGATAAACTGTCTGAATGTCGGTATTGTGGCCTGTGTAATATGAAGGCGCGGATGGCTGTGCAAAGCCAACGGGCTGCCGGGCTGAGGAGTAAAAGCCGAGGCTGCACTGACAAACAAAATAATGATGAATGTAAAATATTTTCCCAATATATAATCCTTTTACCCTGGTTTTGAAAAAAATAAGACGTTGCCAGTTCTGAACCCTTTTCCCAATCCTGAAGCTGACTCCCCGTTTTTAGGGGTTTTATTGCGTTCATTCTTAAAATTTTGCGGATTCCATTTCCCGGAACCCGGCATTTTTAACTTTCTTGATATTGGTCTATCAAATTCGATGCCAGGATTATTGTTTGCTCTGCATTTTTCCGCCAGGTAAATTCTTTTAACACTTTTTCCCGTGCTGCCTTTCCCAATTGTTTCCGCAAACCGGCATCCTGAATGAGCGTCACTAATT
>JANTFQ010000009.1 GCA_024763405.1 Calditrichaceae bacterium | reverse complement strand
GTGTCCTTCTACCGTGGATTTTGGATAAAAGGGAATTTCTGCGGTCGGTATTTTTACTTTATCGTCCAATGTGTCGGCGAAAGCGCCCAGACCGCTGCCTAAAATAATACCCGCTTTGGGCGCTAAACCGGTGTAAGTGCGGATAAGCTCAATGGCTTGTTTTAATTTATTGTTCACGCTGTTTCTCTCAAATTAAGTTTTACCATTTAAGGGTAAAAGGCAAAAGCGCCAGCGGCTTATTCTGAATATGCTGCAGGACGCCTTGTAATTTGTCTAAGGGATTTGTATTGAAACTTAAAATTGATAACGTGCTAAACAATTCATCCAGCATGGATTTTTCTTTGGGATAATAAATTAAACGCACGGATTCGGTAGAATCAATATGCGCCATTTTAACGGCGGCGTCAACGGCCGTGTAAAAATATCCCGTATTGTCAAATAAATGGTTTTCGATGGCTTCGCTTCCGGTCCAGACATGGCCTCGGGCCAGACCGTCCACCTGCTCAAAAGTCATTCCGCGCGCGTCCGCGGTTTTCTGTACAAAATCCTGATAAAAATCGCCTATCAAACGGTCGATAATTTTTCTCTCGGATTTGGACCAGGGCTGCATAACGGAGAACAAACCGGCATTTTTCCCGTTCTGGATGGTTTCATTATTCAGGTCCAGTTTATCATACAAACCTTTAAAACTGAACTTCCCGGCAAAAATACCGATGGAACCAACCAGGCTGTTGGGTGCGGTAAACATCGTATCGGCCGCCATACTGATATAATATCCACCGGAGGCGCCGTAATCGGAGACGGAGGCAATGACGGGTTTCTTCTTTGCGGCTTTACGAATGGCATGCCAGATGGCCTCCGAAGCGGTAGCCGATCCGCCGGGGCTGTCGATACGCAGAATTATGGCTTTAATGAATCTGGATCTTGCCGCTTTTTCTAAGTTTTTTATGACGGTTTCCGAACCCATTATTTTACCGAAATAGGGGTCGTTGGTATCACTGCCGCCGGCAATCACACCCACGCAGTTAATCACCGCAATGCGGGATTTATTGCGTATTTTTAAAGAACTGGCCGGGACGCCGGCATAATCGGCGGCGGCAAGGCGCGCCGGTTTTCGGTTGTCTGAACTAAAGGTTTGAATAAAATCCGGCAGATAGCCGGTACGGTCCACCAGGCCTGCTTTTAGCGCTTCGCGCCCGGTAAATCCGCTCAGATCGTTGATAAGATGCTCTACCTGTGTTTCGGACAGGTTACGGCTGCGGGCAATGGTCTTTACGATATCACGGTAGAGGCGGCCCAGAATATCGGTCATCACTTCGCGGTGAGGTTTAGACATCTTGCTGCGGGTGTACACATCCGGACTGTTTTTATATTTACCGATTTGGGCGAACTCGGCGTGAACGCCGAATTTTTTAAAGAAGTCACTGTAAAAGGTAATTTCCGTACTGACGCCGGTTAAAAACAGGTTGGCCGAAGGGGGCATAAAAACAGAGTCACAAGCGCTGGCCACGTAATAATCTTTGGTGAAGGCCATATCCGGACCCAGGAGCGCAAAAATCGGTTTGCCGGATTTACGGAAGTTTTGAATTAAATAGCGCAGTTCCTGGATTTTTGCGTAACCGGTTTGCAGCATTTCAATTTGCAGCACCACTCCGTTAATGCGTTCGTCAACCTGTGCTTTTTCCAGCACGTCCCGGATTTTTTTAATATCCAGATAAGATTTTCCGAGAGCGCTGGCAAATGGATCCGGGGTCTGGTATTCACTAATGCTTCCCGAAAGGGGGATATAAAGATAGGAATTATCAACCACGGTTGGCTCGTTATCGGTAAGCACCGAAATGGCGATAAAAGCAATCAGAAACAGGAGAACAAGAGCGGCGAAAACGCCGGCCAGCCATTTTAAAAATCCTTTAAGCATACGATTAATTCTCTTCCGTTTATAATGAAATTAATACACCGGCGATGGTAGCGGTCATAAACGTGGCGAGCGAGCCGCCTAATACCGCGCGCAAACCATATTTAGCCAAATCACTGCGCCTGCCGGGAGCGATGCCGCCGATGCCGCCAATTTGAATAGCGATGGATGAAAAATTTGCAAATCCGCACAAAGCGTAGGTGGAAATAATGACGGCTTTTTCACTGAGCGCCCCGGTGGGAATAATCTGTGATAAATGCAGATAGGAAATGAATTCGTTTAATACTACTTTTTGCCCGATAAGGGATCCGACCTGTATGGCGTCATGCCAGGGTACGCCGATAATCCAGGCGATGGGGCTGAGGACATAACCGAGAATTAATTCCAGGGTAATGTCTCCGCCGGAAGCGGTGTGCAGGTGCATCATATCCGAAAGAACGCCGCTGATAATCCAGTCCGTCATCGATATAAGCGCGATAAAAGCCAGCAGCATACCGGCTACATTCAGGGCTAGTTTTAATCCGTCTGCAGCGCCGGTGGCCGCCGCCTCGATAACGTTGGAAGCGGTCTTTTCGATTTCTACTTTTACTTTTCCCATGGTGAGAGATTTTTCCCGCTCGGGGATTAAAATTTTAGCGATTACCATCGTTGCCGGAGCGGCCATAATACTGGCCGAGAGCAGATGTTTGGCATAAAAAAGCTGCTGTGCCGGGTCGCCGCCGCCAAGCAATCCCACATAGGCGGCAAGAACGCCGCCGGCAATGGTGGCCATTCCCCCGATCATCAGGGTTAAAAGTTCGGATTTGGTCATCGATTCAACGTAGGGCCGTACAACAAGCGGCGCTTCGGTTTGACCGATAAAAACATTTGCCGCTACAGAAATGGATTCCGCACCGCTGACCTTAAGAACTTTTGCCATCACCCAGGCCATGCCCTGTACAATTTTCTGCATAATACCGAGATGGTATAAAACCGACATCAGGGAAGAAAAGAAAATGATGGTCGGCAGGACCTGAAAGGCAAAAATAAAACCGGCCCCGGCCATTCCTTCCGGAAACGCTTTACTGAAACCAGCCTGATCGGCAAGCATCCCAAATACAAACCGGGAACCGTCGTTCGTAAACGAAATGACCTTAACAAAAAACTGCCCGATCCAGTTAAAAAAAGTAGCGCCCCAGGGTGTAAGAATTACAAAGACTGCAAAAAGCAACTGCAGCGCAATCCCCTTGGCAACCTGTACCCAGGGAATATGTTTTTTATTATCTGAAAATAAAAAGGCGATGCCCACAAGCGCGATCAGTCCAAAAATTCCGAATGCGATATCTTTCATTCTTCTGTAGTCTCCTCTTTTTTGGGTGGGATAAAACAATTCCGGCAGCGTGCTTCGTAAATATCTCCGGCGCCCACCACAACCTTGTCGGTACTCTGACTTTTACGGAATGTATAATTGGCAGGATTACCACACACCACACAAATGGCGTGTGTCTTGGTGATGTATTCGGCGGTTGCCAGTAATTGCGGAATAGGACCAAAGGGGTCGCCCATAAAATCCATATCCAGGCCGGCAATGATAACCCGTTTGCCCATTTTGGCCAGGGTCTGGGTTACTTTTATCAGGCTGTCATCAAAAAACTGTGCTTCATCAATTCCGACTACCTGGGCTTCTAAGGCATGTTTTAATATTTCATCCGGAGATTCAATAACATGGGACTTGATTTTTTGTTTATTGTGAGAAACGATTTCCCGCTCACTATAACGGTTATCAATTTTGGGTTTAAAGATTTCAACCCGCTGTCTGGCAATGGCGGCCCGGCGCAGGCGGCGGATGAGTTCTTCGGTTTTTCCGCTGAACATACTGCCGCAAATCACTTCTATCCAGCCGGTATGCTGGCTCACTACGTGCATCATAAAATCTGGTTACACCTCCGTGTTAAATGCTCTGTTTTTCGAGCAGGTTATTTATTTTTGTTGAAATAATATCGATGGCTACTTTGTTCTTCCCGCCGCGCGGGATGATAATATCGGCATGGCGTTTGGATGGCTCCACAAACTGGAAATACATGGGCCGTACGGTTTCTTCATACTGTGTGATGATGCCGTCAACGGTACGGGCGCGTTCATGAATATCCCGTTTCAGACGGCGGATAAAACAAATATCGGGCGATGTATCGATGAAAATGCGAATATCCATTAATTCGCGCAGGGCCGGTTCGTTTAAGATGAGAATTCCCTCAAGAATAATAATGGTATGCGGCCCGACGGTTTTGGTCTCTTTTTTCCGGCTATGTGTCGTGTAATCGTAAATGGGATGCGAAATCGCTTTTCCTTCAACCAGTTCCTTCAAATGTTTTGCCAGCAACTCGTGATCAAAGGCGTCTGGGTGGTCAAAATTACGGCCGGTACGTTCATCAAAAGGAATATCCGACAAGTCACGATAATAAGAATCTTCCTGGATCATCACGACTTTTTCGGAACCGAGGCTGTTCATTACATTATTTGCAACCAGTGTTTTCCCGGAGCCGGAAGCGCCGGCAATACCAATTATGATTCCTTTTTTCATATGCTATCCTAACTGTGTATCTTCGAATGCAAGTGGAAGTAAATCGTTTAACTTATATTTTTTATTCTCTTTTCCGTTGGTTAAAATAATATCCAAATCGGGCGCATAGTCATACAGCAGTTGACGGCAGGCGCCGCAGGGCGGGCAGAATTCTCCGTCTTTAGCGGCAATGGCGATGGCGGTAAATTTTGTAATGCCTTCGGATAAGGCTTTGGTGAGCGCAACCCGTTCGGCGCAGACAGTAAGGCCGTAGGAACTGCTTTCCACGTTGCAGCCCGTAACGATTGTACCGTTTTCGGCAAGGAGGGCGGCTCCCACTTCAAAATGGGAATATTTAGCCTGGGAGAACTGCCTTGCTCCAAGGGCCTTTTGGGTAAGGTTGTTTATATCATATTTCTTCATAAGCGAACCGTTAATTGGTTTTGGGTATTATTAAAACAGGCACTTCCTGTGCCTGACATGGTGTTCCATTAGGCAAACTCCTCTCTACCGGAGCTGCCTTTTTTATTTGATTAAAAGGGTAAATCATCTTCATCCGGGCTGTTCGTTTCCGGTTCTGCAGGTTTGGATGCCGGCTTAGCTGCCGGTTCGGACGGGGCCTCGGAGTGGGACTGCTGCTGTTCGCCGTCACTGCGTGAACCCAGCATCTGGATATCATTGGCAATAATGTCGGTGCGGTATTTCTTTTGCCCGTTTTGATCTTCCCAACTGCTGGTCTGAAGCCGGCCTTCTACAAATGCAAGCTTGCCCTTTTTAAGGTATTCGCCCACAAATTCGGCCTGCCGTCCAAATGATTTAATACTGTGCCATTCCGTTTGCTGATTCCAGTTACCGTCTGCATCTTTGGTACTGTGATTCGTTGCCATGGTAAAACTGGCAATCGCGGTGCCGCTGGGTGCGTAACGCATATCCGGATCTTTTCCTAATCTTCCAATGATAATAACTTTGTTAACAGTTCCTCTGGCCATATTACCTCCTGCGATTAGGTTGGATGGGTTAAAGTAAATACATGAAGCATAAGATTCCCAAAGTTAAAAAAAATATTATAAAATACAAGATTAAATACAGTATTATTAACAAAAGCTTATTATGGCAGGTGTATCGCAATCCGCAGGATTGCGCGAAACTACTGGCAGATAGATTGATTAAAGAGTTTTCATTGTTCCTGACCGGCGATTCGGCTTAACGTGTTTAAAACGGTGGCTGGAAAAGCAGGTTGGTATCCTTGTTGTAAAATTCGTTTTTTTTAGGCAGAAAAGGGTCAATAAAAATTACCGAATGTCTGAACTTATTTCAGATGACACGATATTTTTATTTGGAAGTATGTGAATGTAATATATTAGGTATTTGGGTTTTGATAAGCGCTATTTTTGGTTCATCGGGTTAGGGTTCAACAAAATTATCAAGATATTCTTTAATGAAAAAATGAGCTTCATTTAAAAACCGTTCCGCGGCACAACCCCGCTTTCCGCATACCATACAGGTGTTCGGCAGACTACACTGGATTTTAGCCTTGTATGAGTTCTCCAGTTCTTCCGAGGCGGTACGCATATCTGTTTCTAACTCTTCTTTTACGGTGTAAGGCGCGGCAGCACGCTGGATTTTTTTACGGATCATCTCCGATAAATCCTTGATACGCCCCAGATAAATACTAATGGCGCTTTGCCAGATAATTCGCGCTCTGGCCCTGATTTCGGATTCAATATCCTGAGGGGTCCCCGGTCGCAGGGAGGCTAAACCCATATCTTTCAGTTTAAAAATCTCTTCGATTATTGAAAAGACAGATTCCAGTTCGTGGGAAATGCCGGGGCTAATATCAAAATAGATAATATTTGCTTTTTTACGCAGGCTCTTTTTGATCAGGTTTAACATAGAGGTCAGGGTTTGATAGCCGCTGCCCAATTCTTCCAATACCAGCTGATTGAATTTATCAAGCTGTTTGGCGGTCGTTTCGACGGAACGTACTACATTTAGATATTCATTGATTTTATTGTATCCAAGCGACTGGAAAATAATATCAAAATAAGCCTGAACCGAAAGTTCCAGTTCTTTCAGGCTGTCGCGCATCCGGCTGCTGTCGAGCAGGTAGGTATCGTGCACCTGTTCGGCTACGGCTTCGTCGGAATGATTTTCCAGGATACTCAACACCTCTTTAAAGATGCGGCGCGGGGTGGAGATATCATTCATTAACAGTAATATATCTTCAACGGGCATAATTTCCGCGGCAAGACGGCGCAACGTTCCATTGCCGGAAATATGGCAATGCGCCAGTAAAACGACATTTTTAAAATCTGCGATATTTTCGGCGCTATGCCGGATAACACTAAGTCTTTTTTTGGTAAGCAGATTTAAGAAAAAGTGAGCAACGGATTGCAGCGGTCCGTCCACCGGAACAGGCTTTTCAATTCCCAGGGCACTGATAGGAATATATTTTAAATCTTCCCGCTGTTTGACCAGAGAAATCAGGCTGGAAAGAACCGAGAAATGGTCCAGAATATGATCAAAAGAATCATTCTCCAGGGCTTTATTTACAAACAGGCGGATAATTCCGGCGGATTGTGCGTTTAAAATATTTTCGACCGCCCGGTGTACGGTGATATCTTTTACGGCAAGATATTGTAAAATTAATGCGATATTTTTTGGTAAGCTTATCTGTTCCGCCGCTTTATTGATTTCGGAAATTTTAATAATCTGTGCCCGCCGTTCCGAAATAATTCCTTTGGCAATCATCTGAAGCTGTTCGTCTTTTCGTCCCGCGCCGCGCTCTTTGAGCAGCTGTTGAAAAAGAACCAGTATCTGTAGCGAAACGGAGGGATTATGCAGCACTTCGTTTATCACATCTACATCATCTTCGAACATTAGCAATACTAAAATATTGGGATGCCCTTCGATGCGGGCAAAGGCGCGCCGTTCACGTTTACCGAAACCAAGAATATCCTGATAACGTCCGGCCAGCTTCCAGAAACGGGTCTCCCGGGCGGCCCTGCGTACGAGGTCACTTTCGTCGTTGGCAAGAATATTGATGATCGATGGGAAATGGCAATTTTTGGCAATCTGGATTTTTAATTCTTCCGATTCGGCTGCTTCGCCGCTTAAATAGTGGTTGGTGGGAATGGGAGGATTCCGCCGGAAATAGCGATTCATTACCTGGGAATAATAATCCCGGTACGATTTAAATTGTTCACCGCCGGCGCTAAACACGGTTAACCCTCCAATGCCAGGCTAAAAGCGGTTGTTAGTTTTAAAATGTCTTTATTGGCTTTACGCAGACGCTGTGCCAGTTCGGTGGCGATATTGCGATAGATAATTGTACCGGCTTCCGGGTCGCGGGTTGTTTCTTTAAGCAGGGCCTCTTTTTGGAGGCAGGCCATCTGGCAGTTTTTTACGGCAAGAATGGACGCGTCCCGGGTGGAATCTTTTCCGAACATGGACATTTCTCCAAAAAACGGGTGGTGCTTTTCGGAAAGCCGGATTAGCGCTTTTTCCTGTTTTTGAACGGATTGAATCCATTGCGGTAAGACGAGGGATTTGGAAATTTCAACCTCCCCCTTCAATAAAATATAAATCTCGGTGCTGCTGTCTCCTTCACGCATGACATAGCTGCCCGCCTCAAATTCCGCGACCGTCATGGCCGCGGTCATGCGTTTTAACTGCGCATCGCTCAGGCCGGAGAATAACGGGACTTTCTTCAGATATTCATGTTTGGTTTTTAAAATAGAAGATTTATTTGCACTCATTTTTTCTCACTTTCCAGGGAGATATAAAAATCATTTTTCTGCAATTCTGTTTCCGGTTCGGGATTGATAATTATTTTGACCCGATCTTCATTTTCGGCACCCCGTCCGGCTTCCTGAAATTTACGCATTATAAATTCGTCGAGATAGGAATAATCATCACTCATTAAATCGGAGAGTTGAAAGGATTCACTCATTTTGCCGATTCCGAGCAGAATTCCGTCGTATTTTGAGGAGTAGTGTTCTTTAAATTCGGAATAGGGCCGGCCAAACCACTCCGGATCGAATTCGCGTCGTTTTAATGTATAATTGGAAGCATCGGAAAAAAGCTGTTCGAAAAACTGGGGAACCCCGGGTGCCGTTACATGGCTGGCCAGCAAATAACCGCTGTGGTTATCGCTGATAATAACTTCGTCGGCTCTGGCTTTTCGCAGGTGGGATAAGTTGTCACGGTCTAAAATATGGGCATATACTTTTATCTTATTATTCAGGGTTTTTAAAGACAGGGTTGCCAGGATGGTGCGCTCGTCTCCGGGACGCAGATTTCCTCCGCTGATATCGGGCAGAATAATAGCTGCCGAAGCGCTATGGGCATTGGCCCGGTTCAGTAAATTTTCCCGCGTGAAATCACCACGTACGAAACGGATTTTAAGCTTGGTAAACCGTGCCATCACATCGGCTGCCTCTTCCTCGGAGAGCTGGTTGATCATTACCACATTGCTGATTTTGGATTCTGCCTGTTCAAAGACAGAGAGAATCTGTTCTGCCTGGGTATTCCAGCCGCAGAGTAAGATATGATTTTTTAATTTAATCTCTTGCAAACCTTTACCCTCTTTAATTTTACGTGTTACAAAAATGGACGAAATGGTAGCTGTGACGACGGAAAGCAGTGCCACTCCGAAAAACATTAGCACAACGGCTATACTTCTGCCGCCGGGTGTAATGGGAACCTTATCGCCGTATCCGACGGTGGAGATGGTGACCAGCACCCACCATACCGCGTCGCCAAATCCTTTAAATCCCGGATTTCCGGCAGACTCGAAATACACCGTGATCAGGGCCGCGAAAATGGTGGTAATTAAAATTAACAGCACCGCCTGAATGGCGGGCCGTTCCAAAATATATTTATAAAATTTATTTTTTTTCAATTGTCTCTATCCATTCTTTTTCCGGATGAATAGTATCGGACATATTTAGCAGATGCTTAGAAATATAGAAATGAAAGACCAAAATAATGATAGTGAAATCAGAGCTGCCAGTGAATAGTATCCCCTCTGGTGGTATCTTTCGGTTGTGCCTGAATATCAAAATTAAAGAGATGTTCCGGATGCGTTAAGCGCACCACCAGCACCTCTTTGATGCGATTGACAGGAACCACGGCGTCCCCAAAGCCGTTGGTGCTTTTCTGGCTGGACCAGTAAACCACATTTTTTATACTGTCCGGACTCAGGTACCAGCCTAAAAAGACAACCGAATGTCCGCCGCCCTTCTTCCAGGAAATATTCATGAAATCGCCTGGCCTGGCCTGGATCGGCTTCACGCGCTGTCCAATTTTTGCGTACTGGACAAGGGCAAAATCATTGCCGAAACCATCGGCATTCCACCAGCCCCAAAATTTCACATGGTCTTCCCGCCGTCCACCGTCCGCTTCCTGCATCCGCAGGGCTTCGTAATGCGCAGAATCTAAATCCAGTTTGTGGTTTTTCAGGATTAAATCCATTCCCTCCACGAAGGCGGCATAGGAAGAACCGCTGCAATAGCTTGTTTTACGGGCAGGTTTAAGAAGCGGTCTACCCAAAAGCTGCACAGGGTAACCCACGGGAGATTCCGGGGGAACGGCGCTGACTCCGGCAAAATAACCGCCGCCGCTATCGGCAGTAGCCTGCACTTTGTCGATACCCTGTAAAATGGCAAGATTGTACCCGTTCAGATTCCGGCCGAAGATTTCGGCATGGCGAATATGATAGGTCCCGGCCGACAGATCCTTTGCCTTTAAAACAAAACGTGTTCCATCGTCGGTTGTGGGGCCCGGGACTGTTTCTTTTGTCCCACAGGCTGTGGATAATAAAAGTATAAACAAAAGAGCGCTTATTTTTAGTTGTCTTCTCATGTTTATTCCTGCGTTTTCAAAAGTACTTACAGCCAACCCTGCAGAATATCAATTATCTTTTTTGCCTGATCGGCAGATGAAATGTTGAACTTGGAATGTGGATAGTAGTTTCCGTTCCGTTTCTGGTAGCGCCCGATACGGAATTTTACAGGACCAAATTCTCCGGTACTGCGGTTTAAATCCTGATATTTAAAAACAAGGGTTGCCCAGGCGCCTTTGGTGAGGACTACCTTGTCTAACTCTTTAACCGTTTCCACACCGGCATCGTCGGTCCAGGAAATTGTGATTTCTTCTACAGTTTCAGCCATATTTTCCTCAATTTAATTTACACCTAATCTGAGCGATTCTTTGTACTATCTTTGCGCAAGATTGCTGGACCCCGATACTCGGGGGGAATCCAGTGGGTTTATTCAGAGTCTGTCCATAAAGTCAGAAAATAATGAGAATTTTTATGATTCTTTCTGTCGTCATAAATACCTCATCCCCCCACAAAGTGGCCACTTCCTGGTAACCCCTTCTCCTACAAGGAGAAGGGGAACTTTCTTTTCTCCCTCTCCTTTTAGGAGAGGGTCGGGGTGAGGTTTTAGAATACTTTAAAGACAGACACTATTTAGTTTTTAATCCAACAATCGCTCAGATTAGGTTTCAGTTTACGGTTATTTCTTTTATACTGCTGAGAGAAACTAGTTTTACTATTTTTTATAATATTTCATTGCCTTGGGAAGCAGTTTTTCAATCTGTTTAATCCGGGTCTTGTCCGACGGATGGGTACTTAAAAATTCCGGCGGCGCGCTGCCATTTTTCATAGAAGCCATACGCTCCCAGAAATCAACGGCTGTATGCGGATCGTATCCGGCCATAGACATAAAAATGAGACCCAGGTGATCGGCTTCGGATTCATGCAGACGGCTATAAGGAAGCATAACACCAAGTTTTGCACCTATCCCAAAGGCAGACATATACAGATTACGGGTCTCTTCGGGTTTGGATTCCAATGCTTTTTCCAATGCCATTCCACCAAATTGAACCAGCATTCCCTGACTCATCCGCTCATTTCCGTGGCCGGCTACGGCATGGGCGATTTCGTGTCCCATAACAACTGCCAGTCCGGCTTCCCCTTTGGCGATGGGCAGGATTCCCGTATAAACGACGACTTTGCCGCCCGGCATGCACCAGGCGTTTACGGCGGGATCATCCACCAGGTTAAACTCCCATTTATAACCTTTAAGCTGCTTAGACATTTTCTTTTGAGCAAAATACGCTTCCACCGCCTTTTGAATACGTTTGCCGGCGCGCTTTACCATTTGGGCATCTTTGCCGCTTGTGATGACTTTGTGCGTGTTAAGGAAATCTGCATAATTGGTAAAGCTCATAGCATTCATCTGGGAGGAAGGAATTAGACTAATTTGCTGTCTGCCTGTAATGGGTACGGTGGTACAGGCCAGGACAAAAAAGGAGATTAAAACAAGGAATACTCTTTTTGTTACAAGCATCGTAAAGTCCTTCTTTAAATGAGTAAATAAATGCCTTTTTCGAATAAATTTCGGCAATATATTATTATATGCAATGGATGAACGAGGTGAGTTTAATATGTTTTGTATGAAATAACAAATGAAAATGTATTGATACAAATCGCCCGGGATTAAAAAAACCGGAAGGTTTACCTGAATTCAAGGGGTATAAAAAAAGTTGTATGCAAGCCGAAATCTGTGTAAAATCCTCGCTCTTGACTTTGATTTTAATCCTGTTAAATTTACTGAGCTACAGCACAATTATAATAGATGCGTATGAAATTCGAAGAAAAATTTGAACTATTAAAAAATCATTCCAAACTGCCCAAACATATCGGCTTGATTATGGATGGCAATGGCCGCTGGGCCAAAGGGAAAGGCCTGCCGCGGGTTGCCGGGCATAATGAAGGTGTAAATTCGGTTCAGGAAATCGTAGAAGCCTGCGGTGAATTAGGAGTCGAAGTATTAACCATCTATACTTTCTCTGAGGAAAACTGGAAACGCCCCAGCTGGGAAGTTGCGACACTGATGCAATTGCTGGTGACCACTATCAATAAGCAAATCGAGCGATTAATGCGCCAAAATGTGCGCATTCGCACCTTAGGCCGTCTCGATAAACTTCCCGAAATCACACAGCGCGCCATGCGTTCGGCCGTTAAACGGACGGAACAGAACACCGGTTTAATATTAAATGTGGCGCTAAGCTACGGCGGCCGGCAGGAAATTACAGAAGCCGTAAAATCCCTGGCCCGAAAGGTTCGGGTGGGAGAACTCGATCCGGAAACAATTGATGCTGATTCGGTGTCACAGTTGATGGAAACCGCCGGACAGCCGGAACCGGATTTAATTATCCGTACAGGTGGTGAGAACCGGATTAGCAACTTTTTGTTATGGCAAATCGCCTATGCTGAAATCTGCTTTACTCCGACTGCCTGGCCGGATTTTAGAAAACCGCAATTAATTCAGGCGCTCCTCGATTATGTACAGCGGGAACGACGCTATGGAATGGTAAGCGAACAAATTCAGGCCAAAACTGCTTTGCAGCAAACGGATGGATAAAAAAGCTAAAAAACAAACCCGACCCCTTAAGCACTACACCGTCTCCCTAAAGTTTTTTTTCCGCGCTTTTTGGAAAACAATTTTAACATGGATCGTAATCGTCACGTTTATTGTAGTCGCTATTCACTACAAGGTTGATAAAAGTGTTATCGGCGGCGCAGTGGTGATTTTTGGAATTATTTCACAGGCTTTTATTGGACTGCTGAATATAATCGGGCTGGTACCTCTCGTGGGGCCACTGGTTGCAAAAATATTGGCGCTACCGCTCTTTTGGCTGATAAACGCTCTGGGCTATTTTGTTTCGGTCCTTGCCATCAAGCGCGGCTATTCCCAGGAAGTGGTTAATTACCGTATTTTAACGGTGGTGCTTCTTGTGGGAATTGTCATTGGTTTCGTCCTGGGAAAAATCATTTAATTTATTGTTTACTTTATGTCCTCTTATTTATCCGTTGTTCAGGAACTTTTTGATTTACAGAAATTTGCCATAAAATTGGGTTTGGATAATATCCGTTTTTTATGTGAAAAAATGGATAATCCGCAAGCGGCTTACCCGGTAATTCATATCGCCGGCACAAATGGCAAAGGTTCTACCTCTTTTTTTATCGCGGTTATTCTGCAGGCGATGGGCTTAAAAACAGGCCTGTTTACCAGTCCCCACCTAATGGATTTCAGAGAACGCATCACCGTTAACGGTATAAAAATAAACCAGCGCTTTATTATTTCGTTCTGGCAGGAATATAAGAATACAATTCTGCAGCGCCGGGCCACCTTTTTTGATACGACCGCCGCGATGGCGTTTCGGTATTTTAAGGAGCAGGGGGTAGATGTTGCCGTGATAGAAACCGGATTGGGCGGCCGCCTTGACTCAACCAATATTGTTCAGCCGCAGGTGGTGGCGCTAACGCCCATTCATTTTGATCATGAAAAGCAATTGGGTAATTCGCTGAGGGAAATTGCCGCGGAAAAGGCAGGAATCATTAAGCCGGGATGCAGCGTTTTCTCGGCAAAACAGGAGCCGGAGGCGCTGGCCGAACTAAAACGCCATTTATCGCCGCAGGAACCGTTTTACTATCTGCCTGATTTTTTAAATTGTATGATTGATGAAGCGACGCTTGTACACACCCGTTTTCAAATTGAAGATAGTTTAAATAACACGGTACTGTCCAATGTCACCAGCCGGCAATTGGGCGGATTCCAGGCAGAGAATCAGTGCCTTGCCTACAGCGTATGCCGATTATTTTTAAAGCAGCATAAAATACCTTTTTCGGAAGAAATTTTCCGCAAGGTGCTGGCCGAAATAATCTGGCCGGGACGGTTGGAACGGGTGAGCCGGGAGCCGGATATCTTTTTTGACGTCAGCCATAATTTTGCAGGCATCAGCAAGACGTTAGAATTTCTGCAAAAACAGATTCCCAGAGAGCGGTTCCATATTCTTATTGGTATGGTGGATGATAAGGACTACCTGAAGTCAGCCCGTTTTATTGCCGAACGGGCCGGGCGGATTACCATAACCGAGCCGGAGACGCATCGAAAATTACAGGCCGAAACCCTGGCTAAGGCGTTTGATGATTGCGGCGTTTTGTGTACGGTCATTAAAGATTTTAACGAAGCGTACGAATTTTCGTATAAGCAGCTAGAGAAAGGGCACACTTTACTGGTCACCGGCAGCCATTATTTAAGCGGGGCGCTGTTAAAAAACAGAAATTAATTTGACAAGGTTTTAGAGTCGTCTTAACTTACAGCGTTTTGCCAGTAAGCCCGAGCGGGTTTATCATCCCCTTAAACAACTAAAATATCCGTAACTTCATAAAACTATTTGCAAAAAATCCAATTTTATTTATACAAGAGGTCAAGATGTTAGACATTGAAATATTGAAAGAGAAAAAGATCACAGAGCTGACTAAAATTGCTCAGGATATGAAAATATCGGCTATCGGCGGTTTAAAAAAATCGGATCTGATTTTCCGCATTCTCGAAGAACAAACCGCACAGGAAGGTCTGATTTTCTCGAAAGGTGTGCTGGAAATTCTGCCGGATGGCTACGGTTTCCTGCGTTCCGAGAATTACAGCTACCTGCCCAGTCCCGATGATATTTACATTTCTCCGTCGCAAATTAAACGTTTTGGATTGCGCACCGGCGATACGATTAGCGGGCAGATTCGTCCACCCAAAGACAACGAACGCTTTTTTGCCCTGCTGCGCGTGGAAGCGGTTAATTTTGAAAGTCCCGATAAGGCACGTGAACGGAAACTGTTCGATACGCTGACGCCGCTCTATCCGGAAGAAAAGATCAACCTCGAAACAGACCGCCGCGATTATTCCACCCGGATTATGAATCTGCTAACGCCCATCGGCAAAGGCCAGCGCGGTTTAATCGTCGCCCAGCCCCGTACCGGTAAAACCATTCTGATGCAAAAAATTGCCAACGCTATTACTAAAAACCATCCTGAAATAGAACTGATGGTGTTATTGATTGATGAACGTCCCGAAGAAGTAACCGATATGCAGCGTTCCGTAAATGCCGAAGTAATCAGTTCAACCTTTGATGAGCCGGCCGAGCGGCATGTACAGGTGGCCGATATGGTGTTAGAAAAAGCCAAACGATTGGTTGAATATCAAAAAGACGTTGTGATTTTATTAGACAGTATCACCCGTCTGGCCCGCGCTCATAATACGGTGGTTCCGCACAGTGGTAAAATTTTATCCGGTGGTGTGGATTCGAATGCGCTGCAGAAACCAAAACGGTTCTTCGGCTCCGCCCGAAATGTGGAAGAAGGCGGTTCACTTACCATCATTGCCACAGCACTAATCGATACCGGTTCCCGTATGGATGAAGTGATCTTCGAGGAATTTAAAGGAACGGGTAATAATGAGCTGGTTCTGGATCGCCGTCTGACTGACCGCCGCATATTCCCGTCTATCGATATCAACCGTTCCGGTACGCGAAAAGAAGAATTGCTGCTCAGTCGTGAAGAATTATCCAGAATCTGGATTCTGCGTAAGCTGCTTAATGAAATGAATATTATCGAGAGCATGGAGTTTATGCTGGACAAGATGAGTGAGACAAAAAGCAACAAAGATTTCCTGCGCTTTATGAATTCGTAAATTTTCTTGAATTCAATGAAAGAATATATTACATTCAAAAGCTCGAACTTGAAAGTCTCATGGAGGTCTGAAAAATGAAAAAAGGTATTCATCCGGAATATAAGCTTGGAACCGTGTCCTGCGCTTGCGGAAACACTTTCCAAACGCATACCGCAATTGGTGATATGAAAGTTGAAATCTGTTCTGCCTGCCATCCCTTTTTCACCGGTAAACAGAAATTAGTTGACTCTGCCGGCCGTGTCGAAAAATTTATGCGTAAGTACAACAGAAAATAGTCTGCCCGGCAGGGCGTATTTATCAATAATTTAAAACGGGATGAAATGGCACGCCATATCATTCCGTTTTTTTTATATAAGGAATTATGAATGAGCGAAAGTACAGAAGAAAAAATTATGCCCGTCGGCGGGCAGGCAGTAATCGAAGGGGTGATGATGCGTTCACCCAAACGGATTGCCACTGCTGTGCGCCGTGCCAGCGGCAAAATAGAAGTAAAAGTACAGGAATTTCAATCACTGGTGCAGCGTAAAAAATGGCTGAATATTCCCATTTTTCGCGGAGCGGTAACCTTAATAGAAGTGATGATTTTGGGCATTAAGACCCTTCAGTGGTCGGCCGATAAAGCCATCGAAGACGAAGAAGCAAAGGAAATCGCCGAAGGTAAAAAAGTAAAAAAGAAAAACAAGAAAAAAGGAATGTCCACGGTAAGCGCGGTTTTTTCAATCTCCATTGCCCTGCTTGTGGGAATCAGCGCTTTTTTTGTTTTACCGCTGTATTTAACCACAAACTTATTTAATATCGAAAAGCAGGCCCTTACTTTTAATCTTGTGGCCGGAAGTATCCGCATCGTTTTCTTTTTGCTGTACATCTGGGGCATCTCGTTTATGAAAGATGTAAAACGTCTGTTCGAATACCACGGCGCCGAGCATAAAACCGTGTTTGCTTTTGAGGATAAAGTTATTTTATCTCCCGAAAACGTTAAAAAATATTCCACCTTTCATCCCCGCTGCGGTACCAGTTTTCTGGTCATTGTGATGCTGGTTAGTTTAATTTTCTTTGCTCTGGTAGACACCGTCATTATGCTCTGGACCGGCAATATTTCGCTGTTGACGCGTTTGGCGGTACACCTGCCAATGATTCCGGTTGTGGGCGGATTGAGTTATGAAGTATTAAAAGCCTCAGCTGCGAATCTGGATAATGCAGTGGTGCGTTTTTTAACCGCGCCGGGACTGGGTTTACAGCGCATCACCACCAGCCAGCCGGACGGCGAGCAGCTCGAAGTGGCCATTGCCGCATTGCAGGCCGCGTTGGGAGAGGATTTAAAAGACGGCCTTGTTGGTCCCCCTGAATTAAATTCTGAGATAGTACTCGTGTCAGGCTAACCAGAAAACAGGTTCCCTGAGCTTGTCGAAGGGAGCATATAGACAGTGCTTCATTGTTAACATAATACCGAAACCATCTGAGGCAAAATATGAAAGACAAAATCGAACGGTTAAATGAGCGTTTGGATGAATTAAACAAAGCGCTTTCCGATCCGGAAATTCATAACGACTTGAAAAAGTTTAAGGAAATTTCGCGGGAGCAGAATGATCTTTCTAATATTATGGAAACAGGAAGTAAGTATTTACAAGCTGTAAATACACGAGAAGAAAACGAGGCTATTCTTCTGGCGAATGACGATGCGGAACTGGTGGAGTTGGCCGAAATGGAAAAAGAAGAACTGGATGCTGAAATTGAACGGCTGGAAGAAGAACTGCGGGTTCTGCTTATTCCTAAAAACCCGGACGATTATAAAAATGCTATTATGGAAATCCGAGCCGGAACGGGCGGGGACGAGGCCGGTATTTTTGCCGGAGACCTTTACCGAATGTACACGCGCTACTGCGAACGGCATAAGTATAAAATAGATGTAATGAATTCCAATCCTTCCGAACGGGGCGGCTTTAAGGAAATAATTTTTTCAATTGATGGCGAACAGGCTTACCGGAACCTGAAGTATGAGAGCGGTGTGCACCGGGTACAGCGGGTGCCCGATACGGAAACACAGGGCCGGGTACATACGTCCGCCGTTTCGGTAGTGGTGCTGCCGGAAGCGGAAGAAGTGGATGTGGAAATCGCGCCTAACGAAATCCGGGTGGATGTGTACCGTTCCTCCGGGCCGGGCGGACAAAGTGTGAACACAACCGATTCGGCCGTACGCATCACCCATATTCCTACCGGCCTGGTAGTAAGCTGCCAGGATGAAAAATCTCAGCTTAAAAATAAAAACAAGGCGATGAAAGTCCTGCGTTCCCGTCTTTTTGATCTGGCCATATCCGAACACAATTCCGCCATTGCCGAGCAGCGCAAGATTATGGTGGGTTCCGGTGATCGCAGTGCTAAAATCCGAACCTATAATTTCCCGCAGGGACGGGTTACCGATCACCGTATAGGTTTGACTTTGTATAAATTAGATAAGGTGATGGAAGGTAATATCGAAGAATTGGTAGATGCTTTGCTTATCGAAGAGCGCAGTAAACGGCTCGAAGAGATGGCGGGGTAAAACCACCGGTTTAAAGCTCAATATCCAACAGAGAATGACCAATTTCCATATCTCCAAGCAATTAGTAATTCGTAATTATTTATTGGCTCTGTTGCCGTTTTGTTAAGATGCGGTTGGTAAACAAAGCACCTAAGAATGTGAAAATTGGAAAAATAATCAGCGAGCGGATCAGAATGCTGAATCCCGCAAAACCCTGCATTTCCGGGGATTTTAGCTGCGTATATAATTCCTCCCAAATATCCGGAATATCATCCATCTGCTCGATCATATTGCTAAGCCATTCTATCTGCCAGTTTCCGATCATCTGAAAGACGATATACTGAA
>JANTFQ010000008.1 GCA_024763405.1 Calditrichaceae bacterium | reverse complement strand
GTTCTCTCCCTGGGTCTGAATATGGAGTTCTGTTGGAGTCCCGCGTGAAGAACCGGCCTCATTTACAATAATCCCTTTTTCAGCCGTAATCTTACCGCCCCGAATCATTCCTTCATTTTGGGAGACATCCACTAATCCTCCGGCGGTTATGCTGCCGTTAATAACGTAGTGATCGACAATCACGTCTTTTCGTACACCAACCACGGCATCCTGAATGAACCCGCATTTTAAATTTCCGCCGGCTAAGATTTTGGCCCTGCCTTTACCAAGAATTCCAAAATTAACCGTAACATCACCTTCGTGAGAATAGACTTTGGCGGCCTCTACATTTCCGCCTATATAGATAGAATCGCGCGCTTCCACCCAAAATCCGGACAAAACATCGCCTTCGATTACTACCGGGCCATCAAACTTAATATTCCCGGTAGCATAGCTTACGTTTCCTTTTACATGGTAAATTTTATCCACATGAATCAAATCATTTTCTATAAAAGCGCTGCCGCTGATGTCAGCATAAAGAGTAGAGGCATCCTCCGAAAGGCTTGTATTACGTCCACGGGGTAAATCCACATCTTTTCCGAACGAGGGTACCGATTCTCCGAATACTGATTTTCCATCGGTACCGGCCCCGGCAAATGTTTTAACGGCCAATACTTGTTTTGCCTTCACACTTTCGGAAAGATTGGTACGCTTAAAATCAACCCTGTCTGTCCCGGGAATCTGAAAGGCGGAATTTTCGTGCAGTTTCAATTTATATTCGATGGAAGCATCTTTTCCATAAACAGGCGCTGTCCCCTGCGCGATAAGTACCTTACGAACCGGTTCCTTGTCTTCGGCTATTTTTTTTATACGGGATTCCATCAGCCCAAAGCTAATTTTTTTTTCGGAAACCGCCTTTATAATTTTTTCGTATGAGGGAAATTCAGACTTCTCGGCCTGGACGGTTAGCCGTGCTTCTACTTTATCCTCAGAAATATCTATTCTAATCACAATCACTCATTCCGTTTATTTCAACTGGCTGCGCGGGCAGAATCCTGTTCATATTCAAATAAAATTTTAGCGACTTCACCACAGGAACATTCATAAACAAAACCGATAATTTCATCGCCTTCAATAAGCGGGAAAATATTACCATTGTGTTTATGGCTGCTTTGAGAAATTTGGGTATTAATTTTACAGGGTTGCCCAAATTCTACACGGTTATTTTTTATTACCGAAGGAGTCACCGTTTTCCGACGCATTTGTTTAAAAATGCTGCCATTTTCATCCGTTAAAAAATCAGTTTTTTGCTCTGCCATTTTACACCCACAATTTATTTAAAAAATTTATCAATCGCATCCTGCGAGATACCGCCATGATGCATTTTATCTTCTGTTTTTTTATGAAATTTATCACTTTCGTGCGTATTTTTCTCTTCTACCTCTTGTTCCAGCGCCCTTACCACATCCTTTCCCAGGATACTTTTTTCTTTGAGTTTCAGAGAAGATTGAAAGAACGCGATAAACTTCTCGTAGATAGCTTCCAGAATACGATTCACATGTTCCAGTTGCTGAGTTGTTATATCCTGGAACTGAAACGCAAAAATAATTTCACCCGCTTCTGCAGAGATATCGTCTACCATTTGCACACTTTCTTCACTGGCTCCTTCCCCTTTAATGCGCTCACGCAGAGTGTCTAACTGTTCGGCAATGGTGTCCAGCCGATCCATCACATCATGCGCGGCGAGCTCCGTTGCCTCCGAAACACTGTTAATATTTTGGGAAGCGGTAGGAATTTTAGAGCTGCTGTCTTTCATAAACGAATTTACTTCGAGCATTAAGGGAATTATTCCCTTAACAAATAAAAAGAGATCGCTAATCAATGGAAATATTTCATCACTAAGGCGCAGCGATTGGTGCATTTCTTCTATCTTAGTAAGCACATCGTCAATATTTTTAATCTCAGTCATTGGGTTTCCCTCAAATCAAACAGCGAATATTTCGATCATTTTTTTCTTCAGCAATTCCGGCGTAAAGGGTTTAACCATGTAACCATTAACACCACTTTTAATGGCGGTCATTACATCATCTTCCATACCGCGGGTCGTAATCATCAAAATCGGAATTGATTTATATTTGTCCATTTTGCGTACATGTTCTACCAACTCCTGCCCGTTCATTTCCGGCATATTCCAATCGGTTAAAATTAAGTCAAAATCCTCTTTTTGAATTTTCTCCAGAGCATCGACTCCATTCTCGGCTTCGGTAGCCTCTTTGATACCCAGTTTTTTCAAAGAATTACCAATAATTCTGCGCATTGTTGGGGAATCCTCAACAAAAAGTATTTTTTTATTTTCCATAAACCTGCTCCTGACAGACTGTTCGAATAATAGAAAATTAAATTATATTCTACTATTTATATCGGTTGCTTTTAATAATACTTCAGAATTTTTTGCAATAAATATGCCACTGCTTTGGCGCCGATTAAAGACGGACATCGCGCCATTTGGCGCGTGTTCCCCGGAAGAAAAAAATTTTTTCGAAACATAAAATGGCTGTTTTTGCAATTACAGGGAATTTTTTTCCTGTACCGACAGTATATTTTCAGATTAAGTGAGCTGATAACGTATGTTCCTGCTTAAATATTGAGCTTCTCTGTGATCAGCTTTCCACTCATTTCTTCCACTCTGACACAGACTCCGGTAAGATTTTCTTTAATATGCAGAGTTTCGTTTGCTGCATAAATTACCGTCCCCGCAGAGAGGGTACCGGTTACAATTAATTCCACCGGCATCAGTTCTCTGGATTGTTTTTCATAAAATGCGATACGTATCCGGTCCCGGGCAACAATGTCCGCCTGTTTTTCATAAAGAGAAATCCGCGTCCCAAGATTTTTTATTCCATCCCCCAAACTGGAAAAATAACGATTTAAAATAACATCCGCAGGAATCATCTGGGGAGAAATACGTTTAAGCTTAGTGAGCTGCTTAAACGATGCAGCCCGGTCATTCTGCAGCTTTTCCTTCAGGAATACCAGTTCCGTTTCAATATCGTGAAGGCGCTTTTCATGCTGCAAATATTTAGAGTAAAGCTCTTTATTAGCCATATCATCAATAAAATAAGAACCAAGATAGATGCGGCTGGATTCGGTAATGTCGCGGGTATAAATTTTATTACCCGCCCGCACTTCTGATGCTTTAATCAGAGGCGTTACGACCGTATGGAGAGTTTGCACCTTGCTTCTTTCTATTGTCGTTTCCGAAATAATATACTTCCCTGCCCATGCCGTATAGTTACGTATGGCGCGCGTAGAGATAGATTGCCCGGCATAGGCGGAGGCGGTTTCTAATTTCTTTGGATTGTCAAAACCTAACTGGCACTGAATATTTCCACTTGCATAGATTTGTGAAGATCGAATCATACCCTGAACATATAGATTGGAAACAGTCTCAACATTCGATTCCGCCCTGATGTCGGCTTCAACTTTTAAAGCGGATTCATAATATAAATGACCGTGTGCCTTACCGGCACTTTTTATTACGGTTACAGGATATACCGAAACATCTCCCAGGGCAGTACGGCTCGCGCTGCCGTCTATCTCTGCAATAAGCTCCGTTCCATTGCCGGAGATTTTTGTGTGCGCTCCGGCATTAAAGGACCGGCTGTGGGAGGTACTATTTTTTAGCACTTTCGTTTTTCCATCCGGATATTTCATAACGGTTCCGGGGGGGATCATGGTCTTGACTAATACATCACCTTTTTTGACAGGCTGCAAAAGATCTAATGGTTGAAAAGCAGCATTTTTTACACTTTTAATCATTGTTTTCCGGGAAAATTGTTTTTCGAATAAAAAAACAATCTTTCCGGGATCCTGCTCAATAAATCCCTTGGCAAGCGGAAGCTGACCGATTTCTCCGCTTTGCTGCATTGAGATACAGTTCTCAATATACCCCCCATTAATTCCGGCCCGCTTAAGACCTTTAATTAACTCATGGGTATACGTTTTCTCACCCGTGTAAACGCCACACACTACCCGGCCGTTAAAGAGGAACATTAATTCCAGTTTCCCGTTTTTCATTTCTACCGTGTTAGTTTTCATCGGAGGCCTGTTTGCTAAGGATGATTCCTAATGTAGTAACCCATTCGGTCATATCTTTATAGAATTTTTTATATTCTGTCAGCCGGGTATGTGCATCTACGTCTTTAGGAAGGAAGGACTCAAGATCAATCCGACTGCTAAGAATTGAAAAAACTTCGTTTAAAGGGATGGGTTTTTTTATGTCGGCAAAATATGGATATTCCTTTGCTTTTACAAAACGGGGGTCATAGGTTCGCGAATATAAATAGACGATGGGAACCGATTCTTCACCACCCTGCTCAAAAGTTTCGAACAATTTATCGATATGAACACTACGCATTTCCACATTTATAAAAATCAGCAACAGATCGTTCGGTTTTAAAGATTTTACCTTTGAAGGCCAGTTATGTACCACCACCGTTTCGATACCTAAAGCTTCGCAAAAGGAGGTGATGGAATTTACTGTATTAAACTCTCGTTCGATTACTAATATTTTTTTCATATTCTCTTTCAATTGGCACTATAAAGATGTCGGCATAGATTGCTATTTATTAAGTACAAATTAAATAACGGGTTGGCTTCCTTTGCAATTTTCGCTATAAAAGTGTAAACTTAAATGTATTTTTGAATGGTCCCCGGAATTAAAAATGGACTTCCATTTTTCAGATAAAGACGATCGGTAATACAATGGAAAACGAATTATTAGAAATTATCAAACTCAGCGGTGATGTTCTCATTCAGTTGAGCAGGAAGGATTTTGTTGAATCCATTATTGGGAAGAATCGTTTTTCGGAAAACATTCCAATTGCAATTGGTTCTGAATTGCCGGGTCAGCTCCCCCCGGCTATTTCCAATCTTTTTAAAGAGAAACTTGGAGCCGGCGGTAAACTGACCTTCACCTGGCAATTGGAAGATGCCGTTCTACCCGTCATTTTTGATGCTTATTTTAGGTCTTCAAAAAATGGAAAATTTATTTTAATTCGCGAATCAGCCGATAAATCAAATTTCGAAATGGCTTTTCAACGCAGCGAAGCAAAATTTCGGATGGTACTGGAATCGGCGGCACAGGGTATTTTACTGATCAATATTCATGGTCAAATTCTTCTTGTAAATACAAAAATAGAACAGCTTTTCGGATACAACAGGGATGAACTGCTGGATAATTCGGTCGACATTTTACTTCCCCTAATCTACCGTGATATGCATTCACTGCACCGAAATAATTATCTTTCCAATCCGGGAGTACGGAAAATGGCGGAGGGGAAAGACATTGTAGGTAGAAAAAAAGATGGTAGTGAATTTCCTATTGAAGTGCATTTGACTTCTGTTGAAATGTTTGATGGACTCAATATTATTGCTTTTATCAGCGATATTTCGGAACAGAAAAGTCTGCAAAATAAAATCAGACGGATGGAAAAACTGGAAGCGGTTGGACAACTGGCAGGTGGTATCGCGCATGATTTTAATAATGTTTTAGCCGGCGTGATTGGTTTAACCGAATTAGCGCTCAGAAAAATTCCCGAAGAATCTGAAGCGCGTAAAAATCTAAAAATGGTAATCGATAAGTCCCAGGGCGCCGCGCAATTGGTAAAACAATTGCTCGCTTTTAGCCGGCAGCAGATACTCAGTCCAAAGCCAATAAATTTAAACCTTGTGATTAAAAACAGTCAAAAGCTTTTACAACGGTACTTAGGCGAAGATATATTCATCACGCTTAAGCTCAACGATAATTTAAAACAAATCAATGCGGATCCTTCCGCCCTGGATCAAATAATCACTAACTTATGCATCAATGCCCGTGATGCTATGCCCGATGGGGGCGATTTATTCATCTCCACCGAAAATGTGGATATTACCAATGAAAATGTTTCCCTCGATAAAATCCCCCCGCAAATCGATTTTGTTAAATTAACTGTTTCCGACAGTGGAATCGGAATGCGCCGGGAAGTTCAGAAACATATTTTTGAACCTTTTTTCAGTACCAAAGAATTTGGCCAGGGTACCGGTTTGGGCCTGGCTACCGTTTACGGGCTGGTTGAGCAGCATGATGGCGTCATGCAGTTTATTAGTTCACCCGGAGAAGGCACTTCATTCTCTTTGTATTTTCCGGCGATGCAAAAAGAGGCAGGTTCAAAAAACGCAGATAAAAAATCTGCACCGGTAAAAGGCGGAACAGAATCTATTCTGATAATTGATGATGAAAAAGATATTCTGAATTCCAGCGCAGAGACTTTAAGACAATACGGATATAAGGTATTTACAGCAGCAGACGGTCTTGAAGGTTTGACCGTATTTGAACAGAATAAAAATAGTATTGACCTGGTGATTTCCGATGTAGTAATGCCTAAAATGGGTGGAATTGAATTAAAATTGTTGATCCAAAAAATAAAACCTAAAACCAGATTTATTCATATCAGCGCTTTTTCAAATAAAGCAGAACCTGATTTTTCCTATTTACAAAAACCCTTTCTCTCAGAACAATTATTGGCGAAAATCCGGGATGTTTTAGATCGGCCACTTGAGCATTAAATTGGATTTGAATATTCGGTACGGAAAATTAAATTTTGCCTTTGTTTGATCTTTTCAACTTTTTTAAAGCTTCTGTTTTTTCCTCGAGCAGACGTCGTGTTGCCACCAAATCCATGTATATTTTTTCTTTTGATTTAATACTGGATTTAATTTCGCTATTTGCTTCTTTAATCATCGTTTCGTACGATTTTATCCTTTCACCTGAAGAAGATTCTGTAAAACCCGTATCCTCCACGAGATGGGGAAGCGAAGATAAAATATTTTCTGCCGCCGTATTTTTATAATTAAAATAGTAGGCTAGTTCTTTCTTAAAAATACCAATATTGCGCACTTTATTGCTGCCCCAGTAAATATCTGCTGCAATCCCGCCAATATAAACCGCCTGAAGCATTAGTTTGGCATCATTGGGAATATTAAGTGATAAAGCTTTTTTTATATTGCGTTTGTACTCGATGCCGGCCCGGATAACCAAAGGCAAGTCCCAATGCTTCGAGACCATCGATCCAATTCGGATATGATTCGTTCCCAGCTCTGCCTCCTCAACAACCAGCTGATCCAATGCATATTCTTTAGCGGTTTTTAAAATCCCGAGATATTGTTCGGGTAGATACCGCATTAAAATAAAGGTGCCCAGGTTTTGCAGCAATCCTGCCAGAAACACATTATGCTGCACCGATTTTTCTTCTATTTTGATAATAAAATCAGCCGCGACTGCCGCCGTGAGTGAACGTTTAAAAAGTATTTCATACTCCTCTGCATGATTAGTGGGAAACAAATCAATAATTGAAAGAGTTACGGCGATGTTGCGTATCCCCTTTATACCGAGAATCGTCATGGCCTGCAGAATATTGGTAGTTTTTGTTTTAAATCCGTAATAAGCTGAATTTACAATTTTCAGTATTCTGACAACCAATGCGGCATCTGAGGAAACAACCGCAGCAATTTCGGAAAGCGATGTATCCGGGCGGGAAGTCATTTGCATAATTTTCTGAGTGACTAATGGCAGAGAAGGTAAATCATCCGCATTCTTAATTATCTGCTCAATCGCAGAATTATTTTTCATCTTCAAATCCCTGTGTAAAATCTCTACTCAAATTTATCTTCCAGAACCTGCCGCACTTTTTGGATGAGCGCTTTTGGTGAAAAAGGCTTTTGAATATACGCCATTCCCGGTTCCAGCACACCATGCTTGATAATAGCATCATCGGTATATCCGGACATATACAAAGCGGTAATATTGGGATAGGCCTCATACAGAGTCTCTATCATTTTACGGCCGCTCATTTCCGGCATAATAACATCGGTAAGTACCATATCTATTTTATCTTTATTGGATGAAAATACTTCGATGGCCTGTTTTCCGTTCGCAGCTTCCAAAACTGTGTATCCGCTTGTACGGAGGGTATCACACACCAGTTCCCGCACCATAAATTCATCTTCAACTACAAGAATAGTCTCAGTGCCATGGATGTCTTCGGCAGCGGTCTCCGGCTTATCAATTTTTGTTTTTTTATTTTTAACCATAGGTAAGTATATCTTAAAAGTAGTACCCTGCCCGGGCTCGGAATAGACCCAAAGATGTCCTCCGCTTTGTTTAACAATCCCGTAAACTGTTGCCAGTCCCAAGCCGGTACCCTTTGATTTCTCCTTTGTTGTGAAGAACGGCTCAAACACCCGCTCCTTCGTTTCATTATCCATTCCAATCCCATTATCCGAAATAGCAAGCATCACATAGTTCCCTTTCCGGATTCCGCTATGATGCCGCTCGTACAGAGCTGCTTCCAGAGAGACGGTTTTGGTTTCAATGGTTAGTAGTCCACCGTCCGGCATTGCATCGCGGGCATTTACAGCGAGATTCATGAGGACCTGTTCCATCTGTCCGCGATCCGCCTTAATTGCGCCTATATCCGGACTCAGCATCGTGGTTAACTCAATATCTTCTCCAATGAGACGTTTCAACATTACACTCATTTCGCTCACCAGCATATTGACGTCGATGGTTTTAGGCTGCAATATCTGGCGGCGGCTGAAAGCCAGCAACTGACTTGTTAATGATGTCGCGCGATCGGCTGCCTTTTTTATCTGACGCACAAAACTATAAGACGCGTCATTTTCACTTATATTCGAAAACAGCAGCTCGGTATACCCTTCTATAACCGTAAGGAGATTGTTAAAATCATGCGCAATACCACCGGCTAACTGTCCAATGGCCTCCATTTTTTGCGATTGTCTTAACTGATCTTCCAGTAATTTTTTTTCTGTAATATCACGGGCCACGCCAACAATCACGATGGGGGCGCCATCATCGCCTAATACGGGCGAAGTCCGAATATATATGGAAAACTTTTCCCGGTTTTTACGGACAGCTGTTATTTCACCTTCCCAGCTTCCTTTTAACGTCTTTTCGATAATCGGTTTAAATATCTGACGCGGGTTTTGAGAAGGATGAAATTTGTTAATGGACTGACCAATTAATTCTTCTTTAGGATAACCATAAGTTTTAATGAAACTATCATTTACAAAAATAATATTCCCGCTTAAATCGAATACACTTAAACTTTCACTCACATTACGCAACGCATGGCTCAGCATACTAAGTTCTACTTCCAGGCGTTTTTGAACGGTTGTGTCGACCGCCGAGAAAAGAAGCGCTTCTTCTCCGTTCCAGATACCTTTTACGGCGGTTGAACGAGCGGAAACATAGCGGCCGTCTTTGCGGACCAATGGCAATTCAAAAGAAATCGGCTTGGAACCGGAAAGACTGGTTATAATATCGTCTACAAATGATTTTTGATTAGAAGGATAGAGACTGAATAAATCTAAGGTTTTTATATTTTTTTCGGTATAACCCAGAAGAGAAGCGGAAAGAGGAGATGCAAATATGAAAGACCCGGATAATGAGAAAACAAAAAAGTAGCTTTCCTGAATGGACAGATAAGAGTCGAGGTTTTGCTGCGTAATATTTTGATTCCGGGCGCTAACCGTCCCTTGTTTTCCTGCCCGCGTAGTATTGCTTCTTGTCGGAGTAGACAGATTTTTTTTAAGTTCAACTTCTGCCATTCGTATTACTTTCCTGAAAAACTAACAGCCTAATAATTTGGTAGTGCTATTAGCTTATCGACAACTTTATCGATAACTTCAGGATCAAAGTAATAATTAGAAGCAATTTTTTCCTTGATGGCGTCAATCTCTCCCTGGGAAATCGTATCGGCCTGCTTCACCTCTTCCGTGTATTCAGCGGCCTGCATTTTCAACGTCAAGAGTTCACGTCCTACGGAGGAGATTTCAGCCTTGTCTGCGGAGGCGGATGTCTTTTTAATTCCGGCAGCTTTTTCCTCTTTGCCATCTCCGGAACCGGTCTTCCTGACCGTTCGGCTGTTTCCGGATTTGTTTAGTTCCGGCGGCATCCCTATGATATTATTTATGGATCCCATTTTTTTCTCCGTTCCTTTAAAGTTCCTTCTCTACTCCATAGGTCGTAGGACGGCTTAATTACTTAAATGAAATATGGGAAAAAGTGTTGTTTTTATAAAGAAAAAAAATATAAATACAGGATAGGTACTTGTTTTATCAAGTTTTAAAAGGGGAATTTAAAAAATTTGGAAGGTCTACTAATTTGTCCACAATTTTATCAATTACGGTGTCACTGACAAAATATTTGTTTTCTATTTTTTGTTTGAGTTGTTCTATTTCGTTTTCGGAAAGAGTCTCTCCCTGTTTTACATCATCCAGATATTTTTTCGCATCCATCCGGAGACTTAATAAATTACGGGCTGTATCTGAAATCCGGGCCTGATCCTGGCGATCCGTAATTTTTATCAGTTTCCCACTGGATGGATCATTTTTCTTGGGCATCGGTTTTTTCAGTTCATCATTTCGATTTATTTTTGTATTCGATGCCTGGATGGATAAATACTCATTTATTCCGGCCATTTTATTCACTCCTGGACAATATCCAGAACCCTGGATGTCTGTCCTTTTTTTCCGACCTGTTTTTTAGTATAAGCAGCCTCTCCGGCAACATCCGAATGTTCCTGTGCGATTTTTAGTTTCCGTTCCTGCATATTTTCATATATTCGTTCATCAATTTTAACCAGTTTTTCAGCTGCTTTCGATATCTTTCGGATGATTTCCTTAGAAGCTGCATCTTCTTCTTTTTCAGGCACTGCCCTGCGGCGTTCTTCCAGTTGTTGAATCTTATCGATCCACTCCTGGCGGTATTTTACCATATCGGCCAATACCGATACCGGCAGCGATTTTATCTGCCTGACAAATTTTTGAGAAAACTGCAGAACAGCCGTAAAACACTCCAGCTCTTCGTTCAGAATGCTCTGTAATTGGCTCCCGTTACGAGACTCAGTTTGGAACAATTTATCCTACCTCATCAAAAATTATGCCGGCAATCTCTTCCATTTTACGGTTCAGTTCAAGAACTTCTTTAGCCGGAATCTGTCGGATAACCTTCCCGGTATCTTTATCCGTAACGATAATGGTGACCCCGTCATTCTCTTCATTAAGACTAAATCCAACCTTTGTGCTGAATTTTTCCACATAGTCATTCATTTTATGAACGGCTGCTTCCATCACCTTGGCAGAGGGCTCTTCACTACTTTTTTCCTTTTCTGCCTTCGTATTTGGTTCCATGGTTTTTCGGCTCAAACGTTCTTCTTCCATTTTGGTATTTGTAGAAGAACGAACCGGAGCCATGCGTACTGCATCCATCGCAGCACTAATTCTCATCTCTTCCATGATTTACCTCCCGTTATTTACTTTCTTTCCTAACCCAGGAAAGAATTAAAAAATTGTTGTTGCGCCTGCAGCTGATACATCGTTTGCTGCAAGGATGAAAACTGATCGAAATACTGTTTTTCCTTTTTATCCAGAGCCTCATCCATGTATGAAATTCTGTCATTCAGGCTGCTGATTTGTGAATCGACCTGTTGCTTACTGGTGTTTATGGTGCCCCCTGCCGATACGAAATCATCAATATAATCCAGTAATTTATTGGCAATGCCATCCTCGGTATTGAATAAATCCGATACATACAGGGCATTATTTTCAAGTGCTGCCGTAAACTTATCGGCATCTTTCACGGATAAAGTTCCATCTTCAGCCGCTTCGATTCCGATATTGTACAATAAAGCATAATCAGATGAGGTTGTACCCGAAATACTGGCACCGACAATTCCTCTGAAATCACTTATAATAGAGCCATAAACGGTATCGTTTGTCAACGCTCCCCGTTCGTGTGTAACACTGTTTGTTTTGGTGTTTTCCCTAAGATATTTAATGGCGCTGTTGTATTTATCAATAAATTCATCAACGTCCCCGCGAACTGCCGAAACATCACTCTGAATGGTGATGGTCTCTGCATCTGTAAATGTATCTAACAATTTTAGAGTAACGCCGTCCAGGGCGTCATCAACCACATTTCCATCCCGGTAAAAAGTTAATCCGTCCATCGTAAATTTTGAATTTAGTTCGCTGTCCGTGCGGCTGGTTCCGACATTCGTGATATATCCGCCGGAAGTACCGGAGGACTGTGTGGAAGCGTTAATATTAAGGGTGTCTAATAAGGCACTGGCGCCAAATTCCATATGATAGGTGTAACCCGTCTGTTCACTGCTTAGTACTAATCGTGATTTCCCGATTTCTTCGTTTACAACTGAAGAGTGAAGGACTTCATCACCGTCAATTAATTCGTCCGAAACAGCCTGAGACATAGACGATGAAATGGCATCTGAAATTCCATCCAGAATTTCTGCATCCGTTCCGCTAAACACCGAAGCCGCAACCGTAACATCAATTTGAACACGATTGTCCGGGTCCTCGTCGGTGGGGTGTCCTACGAAAATAGAAAATGTCTGATCGGTGGAAAAGGCGCCAAAACTGGATCCGGCATCATCAAATTGGTCGGAAACACGGGTATCGGCCTTCGCCAGCCGGTCCACTGAAATAGAATGGTTACCGGATACAGCAGAGCCTTGCGCCGTAATATCGACTTTTGCAGTATCACTGGAAGTTGATGTTTTTGCAAAAAACGGATTGACAATGACATCCGTTAATGAGGTTAATTTCGTCTTAAGCGCTGAAAGGACCGAGTCTAATTCCGAAAAGACTTTTTTCTTATCATTTAATGCGGTTTTCTGGCTGACCAGTTTATTGCGCGGAATTTGTTCCAGTTGCATATACTGATCGATCAGCTGATAAATTGACCCTTGTGAATTTATGGCTGAAGAATCCATAACGACCTCTTATTCAATGAACTCCAAACGCATTTGACCATGTTACCTTAAGTTCGGAAAAAATGGAGCCGGCTTGAGTAAATTTGTGATTATTGATTAAATAATTTAGATGGCGATAAATATTAAAAAATGTTTCCGATATTTTTTTTGCTTCCACGGCATCAAAATTAAGACTGTTTATCAGTGTTTGGACAGCCCGGCGGGCCTTTACACTATTTTCCTGTTTACAGGCAACTGCACCAAAATCATAAACATAGGCAATAAGCTGTTCCGGACTGGCGGTTAAAACCTTCTGTGTTAGATAGGGATTTGTTTTTGTATTTTGCTGCTGTAACATCTGAAAACTCCTTTTATAGGAAAGGCGGGAACCCGGTTCCCGCCTGTTTATCTACTTCGGATTTAACTGTTTATCGGAACAGTGACAGTATCTGCTGCGGTGCGCTGTTCGCCTGGCTTAATGACGAGAGTGATGTTTGCTGCAAGATTTGAAGTTTCATCACTTCCATCTGTTCCTTGGCAAAATCGGCATCCTCAATGGTGCTTCGTACCGCTTCTGTATTCGTGACCGAATTTTCGAGATTTGCCTGTTTCGACTGCAGACGTACTTTGTATTCACCTACGTCTTTCAGACGGTCTGACAGGGTGTCGATAGCAGTCGCGATGGTGGTCATTGCCGCGTTGGCGCTAGCCTGTGAGGAAAGACTGATGCTGTTGATACCGAGAGCGGCAGAATCTGAATCACCGAGGGAAACAGATAATGTTTCACTGGCCTGCTCACCGGTCTGGAAAGTGGTAGCGCTGTATGTACCATCAATTAAGGCAGTGTCGTTAAATGTGGTCATATCTACGATTTCATCCACCTCGGTAATCAAGGCCGAAACCTGATCGTTAATGGCTGTACGCTGTGTGGAGTTCAAACTACCGTCAGCAGCCTGGGTGGCTTTTTCTTTTGCCGTTTGCAGAATATCCATAATGTTGGAATATCCACCTTCGGCAACATCCAGAATATTCTGGGCATTACTTACATTGGAAAGTGCCTGGTCCAAACCGCGGCGACGGCTTTCCAGACCTCTGGCCAACATATAACCGGCCGGGTCTTCTACCGGGCTGTTGATCCGTTTACCAGTTGCTAAACGCAGCTGATGTCCAGCGATCTTGTCACTGATTTTACTCAGTGTGCTGATGTTCTGCATTGCCGGTACATTTGCGGCAATCCTTGATAAATCTGCTCCCATTTGGAACCTCCTTATTGTGATTTTGACTTTCGTCCTGGAAACTTCAGTTCCTGTTTCCTATTAGTTATCTGTTCTAATACCTATGTCGGGGGGGGCAAATAGAATATTAAATAAAAAAGATGTTTTTTTTAAGAAAGAGTAGAATATGGAGCGCTTGATAAAAAATGGTGGTTCGGTTTTTTTTAAAATCCCGATTAACCCTTGAATGGCGGGAGTTTACGGTAATCCTTCCCTAAAATCAGGATAATTGTCCCGGACGCGGACTGGTCAGATTCTGTCCATTCATATGGGATATTAAGTAATTTTTCCAGCGCGATAACCTGATTTTGCTCTGCCCTGCTGCCTAAAAGCCTGCTTTTAGGGACTTTCCAGAAAAAACGACCATTGACCCTATAGTTATCTGTTTTAATCACCGAATAGTGTTTCTCCGTCAAAAAGGCTGCCAGGCGCTTTGCGATTCCTTTCACTCCGGCTCCATTCAGGATAATAATACCCATTTTCTCTGATTGAAGAATCGCGGGGTCAGACTTCAATTGCAACAAAAGTGAATCTTCCGGAAAATAAAACAGACCGTCTTTCAGAATGGATGCGGCTTCGTGATAATGTCCCTTGTCTCTGGCGGATTCCGCTTCATTTAAAAAAGTACCTTTAATTTGTTCAATCCGTTTTAACGCCAAAGAATCCCCGGGATTTAACTTTAATACTTTCTGGTATAGCTCCAGGGCATTATTCCCCGGAGGAGAAACAAAAAAACGCATTTTAAATTTGGTTTCTGCTTCCTGCCTGAAAGCCGATATAATTTTAAGTTTAAAGGCTTCCTGTTCTGATTCTATTTTTTGATTTTTCCCTTTACCAATCTGCTCTAAGTACACCGGAAGTTTTGACACCAACATCAAGGCCAGAAAAACAACGATGAGACTCCCTGTCATATATTTTAATGTGGGATTTAAGGAGAAAAAACGGAATCGCCATTTGCTCTGTTTTTTCTTTTTCGCTTTTTTTTGCTCCACAGGTTCCGGATGCTCTGGCTCGGGTTCCGTTACGGACTGCTTTTTTCTCGGCGCCACAGGGGTATGAATCTTTTCCAACCCGGATTTCATTTCACTGCACTGTTGAAAACGATCCAACGGGTCCTTGGATAATGCTTTTAATATAATCGCGTTTAATTCCGGTTTAATATGGGAAATGGGGACCGGCGCTTCCTGCAAAATTTGATTGTAAACATCTCCGCTAAAGAAGGGCGGCTTCCCACTGAGCAAATCGTACATAATAGCGCCGAGTGAATAGATGTCGGAGGCGATGGAAATTTGTTTTCCCAGCAACTGTTCCGGGGCCATATATAAAACGGTGGTTTGCGGGATGGTATCCCAAACAAGACTGGTGGACTCGCGCAGTGTTTCGGAAATACCGAAATCAATGAGCTTTACTTTACCGTCGGGCGTCAGCACCACATTCTGCGGTTTTAAATCACGGTGTATTACATTATTATTATGGGCATATTCCAGAGCTTCTAATATTTGGATGGCCAGCCATTTAACACTGTTCTCCGACAGACGCTTTTCTTCTGTGGTTACCTTTTTCTGACGAAGATTTTTACCTTTAACATATTCCAGTTCAAAATAGTGATAGCGGCCGGTGGAATGGAACTCGTATAACCGGGCTATATGCGGGTGGTTCAGCCAGCGAATCGTTCCGGCTTCATCGCGAATATTGGCCATCGCTTCCGCGTCGCCGGAAATGGAATCCGGAACGAAGAGCAGTATTTTCTTTTCGTTGCTCTGCTGGTCAAAGACCAGATAGGCAATACCAAAACTGCGTTTCACCGGATTACTGATAATTTCGAAACGCTCGTCAATTATTTGTCCGCTGCCAAACTGCATCAGATGTTCATCATAAAAGTTTTTCATAGCCCCGTAGTATTAAACTGATTGGTGTTCAAAGTATTAATTTAAAGCCATATTATCAAGCATCGCCAGCTTTTTTAGAGTACAATGGATGCAAAATCAATCCACTCTTTTTTTGGACTACATTGACTGTGTCAATGTATAAAAGGTCATACGTATCCAAAATAGGATTTTTAGTATTTATTTATTGGCTGTATCTAAATATTTGTTTGTATGCTTGCTAAATCCTTAAAAAACGATCTGAATATTTTCGGATTCTATTTATTTTAGTCAGCAATGTACAGCAGTATAAAATCGGTGCATTGACACAGTCAATGCACTCCAAATGCCACTCCAAATTATTCTTGTAATTTATTCCCTTTAAAGCGCAAGTCTCCGTCACGGGCTGTGTATCCTTCGCGATCGGTAAATTCCAGGAGTGGAATAATATATTTTCGGGTGCTTCCCGTAAACCGGCGCACTTCGGCAATATCCAGTTCGTTCTGTTTTTTAAACTGCATTTTTAAAAACTCAACGAATTCCGAAAAAACGCTGCTATGCAGATAGTAAGCGCCGCCGATGGAAATCAGGTTTTGCGTCCGCATTAGTTCCTGAACAATTCCGTTTAATTCATTCTTGGTAATTTGTAATTCCCCGGCCAATTCCGCCATATCTGCAGGAGCGAAGCGCTGTTCCTGATAAATCTTTTTAACACGTTCCTTCAATTCCATCATTTTCTGCTGGTGGCGGGAGGAAGCCGGTGTATATACAAGTCCGTCATAAAAAATTTTTCCGGAATTTACGGCTTTCCGGAGAACATATTTTAAAAATTGCTCAGACGATGTCTCCCGCGCAAGCAGATTTTGCATTTCTTTAAAATTATAGCCTTTCAGCGCTTTATCCTGCGTTTCCCGCTCTATTTTTTGCACTGCCTTTTCCACTAAAATTTCGGTGTTTTTCACCAGCAGATAACTTATATTTCCATCAATATCTGTAGAAGACAGTATTTTTTGTTTTGCCAGTTTTTGCAGAATTTTATTAATTTTTTCCGGCTCTTCAAAAAATAAGGCTGCTATTTCGTTCGCCGACAGCAGACAATTTCCGGAATATTGAAATACTAATTTTATTTTATCGGACAAATCCCCGTCTTTTAAAATCTGAAAGTAAGGTTTCCAATCATCCTGTTTGCGCTTTAATTTTGGCGGATTAATCTGCAGGACACTGCCCCCTGCGGTCGTTACCGCCGGTGAATAACTGCGCAGCAGAAGGGCGTCTCCGGGCGCCGCCGCACACGGCTCCGCGAGTTTCAGATGAATATGATATTCCTTTTCCCCTTCGAGCCAGGAGTCTTCTTCGAACCAATTTATTTTACCCTTGATTTCGGCCGTGCCGAGATGGACCCGTACCTCGGCCAATCGTTTGATTTTAAACTTGAATAAAGCGGTTGTTTTTACAACAGCAAAGAGTTCGCTGCAGGGATTAAGTGTTCCCGGTTTTACCAGAACCTGCCCGCGACGCAGCTGCTGTTTATTTAATCCCGAGAGATTTATCGCTGCCCGCTGCCCGGTAGCAATCTGCGTGGTCTCATTCTGACTGACTTCCAGACCGCGCACTTTTGTTTCGTATTTTTCAGGCAAAACCTGTAATCGGCTGTCCCGTGTAAGTTCGGATGAAAGCACGGTGCCCGTGACCACCGCGCCAAAGCCTTTGGCCGAAAAGCTGCGATCGATATTCAAACGGAAGGGACGGGAGCTTTTCTTATCGGGCAGCGTTTCTACAATTCCTAAAATAGTTTGCCGCAGGTCATCAATACCGGCACCGCTTACGGAAGAAACGGAATGCAGCGGGATATGTTCAAATCCGCTGTCCTGCATAAAAAGACGTACCTCATCCTGTACCAGTTCCAGCCATTCTTTTTCTACCAGATCAATTTTATTCAACACAACAATTCCATGTCGCACATTAAAAAACTTAAGAATCTCCAGATGTTCACGGGTTTGCGGCATAATGCCGTCATCGGCGGCAATTACCAGAATGAATAAATCCACCATATTGACGCCTGCCGCCATATTGCGGATAAATTTATCATGCCCCGGCACATCAATTATGGTAATCGTATCTTTCCAGTAGGCAAATCCCAGATCAATCGTGATGCCGCGCTCTTTTTCCTGGGGTAACTGGTCGGTTTCAATTCCCGTTAGTGCCCGGATAAGCGCCGTCTTGCCGTGGTCGATATGCCCGGCCATTCCGATTATGGTGTGTTGTGTGCGCATTCCTACTCCGCTTAAAACATCGCATCCCAGGGAGCCAGCATTACCGGCTTCTGATTAAGAACATTTTTCACCTTTTGAGAAACAAATTTCTTCCGAACCACCAGACGGAACATATAAGCGTCAAACCAATCATCGGTCATAATCAGATATCCCTCGTGGCCGGCTTTTTTACCCCAGCTGTTTTCCAATAGCCATTTCGATATTTTCCCGGAAGCGGTTGTGTCTATCCCCATGAGCGCCATTCCGTGGGACGAGCCGGAATCGAAAGTTAAAATACGCTCTTTTTTATTCATCTTGAAGGGTACACCGAAAATCGATGCATAATCATACTGGTTCAGCGCCAGGATGCCTTCTTCCTTATTTAACTGTTTACCCACATCACAGGAAAAATACATAGGGTCATCCGCCAGAATGGACTTGCGGGCGAACTGTTTAATTTCGGACGAAGGCAGATTTACAAAAGTCCAGTTATGCCCGTCGTAGCGATTCCGGTCGTATTTGATTTCATATAATTTATAATATTCTTTGGAAGGATCATCCATTAATTGAATGTAATCTGCCAGGGTTCCTTTTGTAAACTCAGCATAAAAGGACTGTGGGGTATATTCTTTTAAGGCGCTTAGTTTTCCGTCTTTATCTTCATAACGCCAGGTAAAAGTTTCAGGCGGCTGTCCCAAACTGATGACTAAAATCCGGTACACATCGCTTAGCATTTTGATCTTTTCTTTACGCAGCGTTTTTACATTTTTTCCTTTTTGTGA
>JANTFQ010000007.1 GCA_024763405.1 Calditrichaceae bacterium | reverse complement strand
TTTTCATCCAATGCCGTAGCTTTTTTATAGTAATTAATTGATTTTCTGTAAATATCCTGATTGTAATAAATATTACCCATCTGATAATAGCTGGGCGCATAATCGGGATTAATTTCAATCGCTTTGGCAAGATACTTTTCGGCTTCTTTGTAATTTTTATCTAAAATACTGATTTTACCCAGATAATAAAACGGCTTGTAATCATTGGGATTAAACTTGTTCACCATTTTAAAATCCTGAATGGCCTTTTGGTATTTTTTCTGTTTTTCATAAATCAAACCGCGGCCAAAATAGGGCTTATCGAAATTTGGCAGAACACTGATCACCTTATTAAACTGTTCAAGAGCAGGACCGTAGGAACGGGAATTAAAATACACAATTCCAAGGTTATAATACGCTTCCCAAAATTTAGAATCTTCACGGATGGCCTTCCTAAAAAGACCCGTTACCACCTCGATACGGCCGTTCTTCTTTTCATTTTCCATATAAGCGCGGATAAAACTTTCGTAGGCCTTGATCGATTTGGTAAAGGTGAAATCCAGAATTCTTTTTTCAGTAGAAGAAATAGGGATACCGGCCAGATTGATCAGTTCATCAGCGGTTTTACGGCCAATTTTAAAAAGGTTGGAAAGCGGTTCGGAAAATTTAGATGTTAACAGAACAGAGCCATTGAATGCGTTGCTGAAAACAACAGACAGAACAATGTTATTTCCGGATATTTTATAGGACCCCGAAACGGTTACCTCGACCCCACTATATCTGCCGATGTGGTAAATCAACCGTTCGTCTATTTTTTTCCCGGGAAAGCCCGCCTTATCCAGCGCTTTTTTAAAGGATTCATTATCGGGAATATAAAACCCGGCTAAGCCTGAGAGTTTGCTGTGCAGATAGTAGTCAAGTCCATAGGAAACCCAGTCGTATTTTGAGCTGCCAGAATCGTTTGTGAAGGGAATTAATCCAATCTTTCGTTTATCCTGGGCAAACAAAAGTGTAGAAAAAATTAAAAAAAATACGATAAATTTCTTTTGCATAGTCTTTCCGGAAGTTCTGACGAAATTAAATCTTATGTTTATCAGGGTTCGGCAGAAAATAGTCTTTTTTTAGTTTTTAATTCACGTTTTTCTTAAAAGTACTCAAATAATACCGGTATACAAAAATGTTCGATTAAAGTTCAAAAAATACCTTTTATTCACTTATGGGTATATTCACGGGACTTCCATTAAACACGAAATCTAATAAATTTTTGCCGGTACATAAAATATTTTTTTTATATACTTGCCGCAGAGCAAATAGCAAGAAAGATTAAGCGCATTAATCAATAAAAATATTCCTAATCCAGAAAGCCTCTCAAAAATAGAAATTATCGATTTTTACGTTTCTGTTGTGATACCCTCTTTAAAAGATAAATTTTACTTGCCTGATTATTCGGTGGCAGATATATTACAACAGTATTTTGAGGTTCCGGACTACTTTAAGGACAGACCCCAGATGGTGCCATTCAAGCAGGGAAGAATCAAATCCCTTGCAGATTATCAATAAGTTTTTTGGTGTCATTACCAGAACGATTTGACGCAACGATAATTAACCGAGGAGTGTATATGCTAATAAATGAAAAACAACAGATGTTTTTAAATTTACGTGTATTGGATGGGAAATCGTTCGACGTCATCTCGCAGGAAATTGATGTTCCGGTGCATGTGTTAAAAGAGTGGAGTGTGATGCTTCTTGACAATATGGAAGAAATGAGGGCCGATGAACTTGACCGCATTTCTTCAGATTCGGGAATTACCCGTATTCAGCATTATCGGAATTTAGCTAATTTATACAAGCGCCTGAAAGAGGAATTGGATAAACGTGATTTTAGCGGTCTGCCTACGGATAAACTTTATTATCTGTTTAATGATGTACATGAAAAATTTGGTGAATCCATGGAAATGTCTGATGACGACTGGTATGATTATCTGGATGATGAATTTGATGATTAGACCGTGGAAATAAAAAAGCCTTCCGCAATAGCGGAAGGCTTGAGTGCTAACATCCTTCATCCACTTTTTTCTTTGCCTTTTTACGTTTTCGGCGAATTGGTTTTGGTTTTGCATCCGTTGCTTTATTATCCTGCGCAACAGAAAGCGTCTGCCCCAGCATAACCGTTCCTGCAGCCTTACGGAATTGATAAGTAAACAATTCATCATCCGTATAAGCGCCTTTAGGATGTTCGGGATTGCTGAAATTCTGCACCCAGTGGTTCAGGCCCCCGGCCAAAATATATACATCTTTAATCCCCAATTGTTTGAGTAAAATCCATGCCTGTCCGGCCCTTGTGTTTCCGTTGGAAGCCAAAATCAACATTTTCGTTTCATCAAACAAATCCGATTTTTCAATATTTTCAATCTGCCCAAATGGAATATGAATGCTCTCCGGAATGTGGTAGTTGCTAAAATCTTTTTCACTGCGGATGTCGGCAATCTGGATTCCGGGATCTTTGTCGATAATCCATTGCGCCAGTTCATCGGCCTGCACATACACGGATTCTTTTTGTAATTCTTCCAGCAGAGTTTTTGTAGGGATTTGCTCTTTTCTTACCGTATCAAGCGGTGAAAACGCTAAAATCAATCCCAATAAAAGCAGGATGCTAAATCCGATCGTTTTAAGTGAAATCTGCATTATGCTTCCTCCCCGCCAAATTTCTTTTCTAACCATTCGCCGCCAACAAACATACCGACGGCGGCTAATAGAATGATAAAAGCTACAATCCCGCTGGATATATTAAAATACTTTGGCAATGTTATATCACCCATTGAACCGGCGGTATATAATTTTTCGATTAATGGAAAGAACTCTCCGAACACAATCATTCCGGACATGGCGCCAAGTAGAAAAACAATACCGTCAATCCTCCCGGTTACGGCTCCCACAACCGAAGTTCCCGGGCAATATCCGCCGATGGCGAATCCAACACCCAGCACCAGGCCGCCGACAATTTGTGCCCACAAAAATGTGGGGTTTATATAAATCATACTCAAATCTATCCAGCCGAACAGGCTGAAATAAAGAAGACCAACCATTGCCGTGATAATGGCGGTAAACATCACTTTTAAAACAGTCATATCACGGAAATAAAATTGCAGCGCTAATTTTCGGCTTTGTCCGAATCCGGCCCGCTCCAGCCAAAAGCCGAAAGCCGCCCCGGTTAACAAGGCAATTACAAAGCCGGTCTGCTCACTGAAAAATCCCATTTTATAAAAAGGTCCCATTTTTTATTCCTTTATTTATAAGGTTTGAATAACGCCTGTTTTGTCATTCAAAATTTTAAATTGCTACTTTATAATTATCCTAAATCCACTGTTTACGCACAAACCAGGCCGTTGCATAGGCTCCACCGAATACGCAAAGCATAAACACCCAGCCGCCCAGCGAAAGGGTTGCGCCTCCGGTTAAGGCCAGACCGCTGGTACAGCCCCGGGCCAGCCGTGCGCCGATTCCCATGATGGCGCCACCGCCAAAAGCCATAATCAAACGACCCCGGTTGCTGATGCGTGGACCTTTGCCGATAACAAATTTAAGGCGTCCGGCCAGCGCACCCGAAAGGAATCCACCGATCATTACGCCCAACACTTCGAATACCAGCCAATTGGATAAGGGGTTTTCGGCATAGTTTGCAAAATAAGCGTTTGAAGCGGTATGCGCAGGGGCAAACAGATTTAATATCCAAACATCAAATCGCATCATCGCACCCGAAGCGCCCAAACCGCGTCCCATAATCAAAAAGGCCAGCAGCATGGTCAGGCCAAGGCCGATTCCGGCAAGATAAGGGGACATAAATTTTGATTCTTTCATCTTGTTTCTCCACTCAAATTAATTGTGTTTTAAAAATTTAAAACCTGCTAATTATATTTTATGTCTGTCTTTAAAGTAGTCTCAAACCTCACCCCGGCCCTCTCCTAAAAGGAGAGGGAGGTGGGGGATGAGGTATTTATAACAACAAAAAGAATCATAAAAATTTTCATTATTGTCTGCCTATATGGACAGACTCTAATTATTTTTCGTTTATTGCATAAACTTATACAGCCAGCGCGAAGACTGCCCGGCGTCAACAACAATAAAGCGCAGGATGAGTCCGCCGAGTAGAACCAGCAGCGCCGGAATTTGTACCGGAACATGCAAACCGCGTAATTCCATCAATTCTGCCAGCAGGGGAACAATTAATCCCAGTCCGGCCACAAGGGTCCAGAAAACAGCTGTGTAGGGCCCGCCCAGGAAAAGGTGAGCGGCCTCGATGTGTACTTCTGTACTGGCCAGAAAACCCATAAATAAATGAACGATTAAAAATAATTCGATGGCGATTAACACCATATCAATCCGGCTGAACATTCTTCGTTCTTCCGCATCTTTACTCATCAGTAAAATAAAAGCAGCACCGGTTGAAAAACCCGAAATTAAGAATAGCGGCCCTAATATCGAAGTGTTCCAAAACGGCCGGGCATTGAAAGCCGAAAGCAGAATGCCGGTGTACATTCCTAAGACGGCCGAAAGAATAATCAGGCCGTAGGCCATCCAGGTACGTTGCTCTTTCAACCATTCGATAAAGCGGCCAAGCATAGGGATTTTACATTCCCACCTGGGGAACACATCTTTAAGAAAGGTTGCTGACCAGAAGATGCTCAGGGGGAAAATCAGCAGCAAAGTCCAGGCGCCCCAGGACATAGGTGATTCTAAGCGGATGGTTGTGTATAAACGCCAAAAATACAGCTTGTGTGATAAATCCAAAAAGAGAGCACCCAGGCCAATTGCCAGCAGTAGAGGAACAAACATAGGCGCTGTTTTAACAGCCGTGATAAAAGTTTTATCTTTCCCTTTTAGATAAAAATAAGCCGAGAAAAAAAGCAGACCGGCTGCCAGTCCGCCAAGGAAGAGGTAAACGGGAATTTCCCAGCCCCAGGCATGCAACACCGGATCGATTCCGTGATTCATTCGACCGGAAGTGATTGTTATTTCGTGCATTTTTTCAACTCCACATTGATTTTTAATTACTAATTTCCAATTTTTAATTACCAATTGGACCAAAGTGCATAGTTTTAAATAAGATAAAAAATATGCGGTTTGGTACCGGCTTCCGGAATAAGTGTTTTATTTTTACGGCTGCGCAGTACCTTGGAAATTTCACTGTTCGTATCTTCCAAATCCCCGAAAATAAAAGCATGCGTAGGGCAAACACTGACACAGGCCGGGTCTTGCCCCTCTTTTACACGGTGAATACAGAAGGTGCATTTGTCCACATATCCTTCAGGATGCACATAGCGGGCATCATAAGGACAGGAGACGATACAGGCTTTGCAGCCGATGCATTCTTCTGCGGTTACCAGGACGAATCCACCTTCTTCATAATGACTGGCGCCCGTAGGACAGCTGCGTACACAAGGCGAATCGGCACAGTGGTTACAGCGTTCCGAGCGGATTTCCAAATCCAGGGTCGGATACTGTCCGTGCATTTCCTCTACAATCCAGTCGCGGCAAAAGCCGACGGGGACATTATTTTCTGTCTGGCAGGCGGCCACACAATCCGAGCAGCCCACACAGCGTTTTGTATCTATTGCCATCGCATAGCGTGCCATTACACAGCCTCCTTCCTAAAGGTCACAAAATTGACACGCATACCGGTGCCACCCATAATCGGATCCAGTTTTACTTTACTGATCAGCTTCTGATCATCTGCTCCGCGCAGGTAATTTCTTCGCATCTGTTTGCGATCGTGACCGAATCCATGCACCATAAAAACACAGTCATGCCGGATACGTTCGGTCACTTTTGCTTTTATTTTGTTTGATATTTTTCCATCCTGGTTCTCTAATGAAAGATATTCTCCATTTGAAATATCCCATTCCTTTGCGACTTTAGGATTTATCCAGACCTCGTTCTCATTCATTAAATCGTTCAAAATTTGATTGTTGGTGGTCCGGCCGAAGGTGTGCATCGGTGCCCGGCCATACAACAACCGGTAAAATCCGTCCGGCGGTTCCTCGTGTTTGGTGAATTTGGGAATGGGATCAAAACCCGATTCCTCCAGAGTGGTGGAATATAATTCAATCTTTCCGGTCGGTGTGGAAAATTCGTATTCTTCACCGTCTAAGAAGTATAAATCCTGCTCCGGGGCCAAGTTTTTCACGCCGACCTTTCTCATCTCCTCCAGGCTGCTGCCAATGGATTTAAGCCGGTAGTCCAAGTATTCTTCAATTGTTTTTGCCGGGAAGTATTTTTCGAGACCTAATTTTTCGGCTAATTTCTGCGCAATCCAATAGGCAGGTTTGGTTTCGTTTTTAGGCTTGAAGGCGGGTGCACGCAGGGCAACGCTGGGCTGCCGCCCCTGGGAAATACGCAGGTCATCGTAACGCTCTAAGTAGGTGCACTCGGGCAGAACCACATCGGCCCAGCCTGTAATTTCCGCCGGCATGGTATCGATGGCCACCACCAGTTCCAGATTCTGAAGCGCTTTGAGTGTTTTCTCCGGCTGCGGCAGGGTCTGAATCAGATTGGTGCCGTAAATTATCCAGCCTTTAAACGAGCATTCTTTATCCGGTGTGGGAATAGTCGCATCACATATACCGGATGAAAGGGCCAGGTTGGCCAGCGGAAATTGATCCGGAAATGCATCCTTCCAGTTTTTCTTTGGCTTGGGGTATTTTGGATGCGGATATTTTTTTATATGTGCTTTTGCAGGCGCATAAAAACCGCCGCGTCGTCCCCACGAACCAAGCAGCGCATTTAAAATAGCCCCGGCCCGAACACGCTGCGTATCGTCCCCGTACCAGGTCACATGGCGGCCCGGATGAATGATGACCGATGGTGCTGCTTTTGCCATCTCACGTGCTGTTTGGCGGATTATATGCGGTTTAATGGTTGTGAGCGGATAGGCCCATTCCGGGGTATTCTTTTTCACAGATTCTTTTAAGGCTTCAAAGCCGTATGTGTATTGTTCAACATATTTTTTGTCGTACAATTCTTCTTCGATGATGACATTGATCCAGGCGAGGAGTAAGGCGATGTCTGTTGCCGGTTTGATAGGCAGCCAGTATTTTGATTTGCTCGCTGCTGTAGAAAAACGGGGATCCACGGTAATTACCGTTCCTCCGTTAGCGACCATTTCGGTGAATTCCTGTACCTGGCCGTTATGCATATTTTCACCGATATGAGAACCAATCAGCACCAGACATTTTGCATTTTTTATATCGGTCCGTTCCGGAGAACCCACACCTTCGCCATAGGTAAGAAGATAAGCTTCGGCACGCGGCCCGCGGCACTGGGCGTAAGACGGTGCGGCTATATTATTGGAGCCGAATCCGCGCAGCAGATTTTTAAAATAGGTACCGCCGGAGCCGTGGGTAAACAAGGCTACGCATTCCGGACCCCATTTTTTACTGATGGACTGCATCCGTTCGGCGACCAAATCCAAAGCTTCATCCCATGATGCTTTACGGAAAACCTGTTTGCCGTTTTTTTCAACACGGATAAGCGGTGTTTTTAAGCGATCCGGATCGGTGTACATTCCGATGCCGCCGGTTCCCCTTGGACAAAATCGTCCCTGGCTGTTTAGATCGTGTGCGTTTCCGGTAATTTTCCAGGGCTTCCCGTCCTTTTTATGCACCCATCCTGCGCATTTCCAAAAGCAGACTTCGCAGTAGGTAGGACTTACTTCTTCCTGGGAATTAACATGCAGAAATTTTGCAGAATCCACTTTGGAAGCGGGGAAGGCATTTACAAGTGAAACGCCCGCTGCTGCTCCCACAGTACCAGCGCCGAGTATTTTGATAAATTCACGCCTTTTAACCTTGTTTTTCATCCGGGTAGGACCTCCAGTATTTTTTTAAAATTACCTTTATATTACTGCATTCAGAAGAATTCATATAAACAGGACACAAGGAACAATCTTCGTTTTTACATTTTTCGCCTTTATTTTCCACCAGCCAGCAGGGAACCAGGGATTTATAATAGGCGTCACAATTTTTTCGATCTGCTTCGGAACAGGGTTTTAATTCCCAGCAGGGAATTGTGGAAAGCATTAAGCGGATTCCCGCAAAATTCAATCCTTTTTCATCCAGTAAATTACGGATACATTCGATGCGCTTGATATCATTTTGGGAATAGAGGCGGTGGCCGCCCTTGCTTTTATGAGGTAAGACTAATCCTTCTGTTTCGTAGAGCCGGATGGCCGCCACGGAAACGCCGAATATCTTTGCCACCGTTCCGATGGGAAATAATGTATCTGGATTTTTGACTTCAATTATCATAATTTCTCTATTGTTTATAAGAGATAAAGCTATAGTGAATGATGTAGATATTACAATTTGCATACCAAGAAATTTTTAATTGTAAACAGATGTAAGTATAATAAAAACAAAAAACACTTTTAGATGAAAAACCGTATAAAATCTAATTTTTAAGAATCCGTGAAAAATTATTCTCAGAAATTAGAATTTTGGCAAAATCAGAAAGATTGGTAAATTCCTTTATGGAAACACAAAACCACATAACCGCTGCCGTGCTTGCCGGCGGAAAAAGTCTGCGCTTCGGCAGCTCAAAGTTAGAAGCAATTTTTAGAGGACAACGGCTGCTCGACGGGGCGGTTCAGACGGCGGCTGAAATTGGTTCAGCGGTACTTGTTATAGGTGAAAATATACGTGCCGGTGCCCAAGTACGTGTATCCGTCCATGCCGATATTTATAAGAAAAGCGGACCTCTTGCCGGAATTCATTCAGCGCTGACCCATGCCAAAAGTCCGGTAGTGGCCATCCTTCCTGCCGATATGCCTTTTTTGACCACCGAAATATATGAGCATCTTTTACACTTTTATACTAATGAGAAGCCGCTTGCTGCCGAATCTGACAACGGCCTGGAACCGCTGGTATCACTTTGGCCCGTGCATTTTTTACCGGAAGTGGAAAAATGTTTGCAACAGGGAACCCTGGGAATTTTTAAATGCTGGGAAAAATGGAATGCAGAAAAGGTAGATTGCAGCGTTTCCGGCGCGGGATTTGAACAACGCATTTTTACGAATATTAATCGTCCGCAGGATTTGGAAAATTTATAAGTGCGGTTAAGTGCATGATAAAAGTTTTACACAATTATATGGTGAATGGTTTGCTCTAACAACCAGATTGTTTTAAATTCAGGCGTTTTAATACAATTGTTTATACTGAACGGCTAAGGCCGCGATAATTAAGGAAATAGTAAAGCAAGATGGAACGAATACTTTTTAAATCAAAAATACACCGTGCGTCGATAACCGACGCCAATCTGGAATATGAAGGCAGCCTGACCATCGATCAGGATTTGATGGATGCTGCAGATATTCTTCCTTACGAAAAAGTGGATGTTGTCAACATTAATACAGGGGACCGTTTTACAACCTATGCGATTATTGGCAAAAGAGGCAGCGGTGAAATCTGCTTAAACGGCGGGGCGGCCCGTCTGGGACAAAAGGGTGATTTAGTGATTATTATTACCTATGCACATCTAAGTGAACAGGAAATACAAACCTTTGAATCAAAAGCGGTATTGGTAGATAAAGACAATAAAATTAAATCCATTCACACCGAACCAATTCGTTAATGCACTCCATGCAAAAATCTAATTTTCGCCTATCCTATCTGCGCGCGTTAAAACGGTTTTATGTAAAGTTTTTAACAGCGGCGAATCATATAAAAATGACCGAGCACACCTTTATGCTGCTGGGAGCGCTGATTATCGGCGTTATCGGCGGATTGGGCGCTGTACTCATTCAATTTTCCATTAAAGAATTTCAGCATATCCTCTGGCAGGGTGATTTTAACCTCGACACCATTCGGGCCATTCCCTGGTACTGGAAATTAGCCGTCCCTGTTTTCGGCGGTCTCGTGGTTGGGATTATCATCCAGTATGTGGCGAAGGAAGCAAAGGGACATGGCGTTCCGGAAGTAATGGAAGCAATTGCGCTGCATAACGGCGTCATCCGGGTACGTGTGGTAATTGCCAAATTATTTTCTTCGGCGCTGTATATCGCCTCCGGCGGATCGGTTGGACGTGAAGGCCCGGTTATCCAGATAGGGTCGGCAATTGGTTCATCGCTGGGACAGCTCTTCAAAGTAAACAGTAAACGCATGCGGACCTTTGTGGCCTGCGGGGCCGCTTCCGGAATCGCGGCGGCTTTCAATGCGCCGGTCGCGGGTGCCTTGTTTGCCGTAGAAGTAATTCTTGGTGATTTTGCGGTTCCCCAGTTCAGTCCTATCGTGGTTTCTTCGGTGGCGGCCACCGTTGTTTCCCGCCATTTTCTCGGTGATTTTCCGGCGTTGATTGTTGCACCATATCATCTTGTTTCACCGCTGGAATTATTAAATTATGTGGTACTGGGATTAATATCCGGCGTGGTTGCCGTGATGTTTGTAAAAACGCTCTATTTCTCGGAAGATTTTTTTGATCGTTTCCAGATTCCCGAATATTATAAAAGTGCCGCCGGCGGTTTGATGATTGGAACTCTGGGTTTGGTTTTGCCCGAAGTTTTTGGAATCGGTTATGATACGATTGATGCCGCAATGGCCGGTCATCTGTTTGCCTGGATGGCGCTGGCTCTGGTTTTCGTAAAAATATTAGCTACTTCCATCAGTCTCGGCTCTGGTGGCTCCGGCGGTATTTTTGCCCCGTCATTATTTTTAGGGGCGATGACCGGCACTGCTTTCGGCGGATTGATGCACTACCTGTTTCCGGCCTGGACTGCGCAAAGCGGGGCGTATGCTTTAGTTGGAATGGGCGGATTGGTTGCGGCCAGTACACACGGTCCCATAACCGCTATCCTGATTATATTTGAATTAACAAATGATTATAAAATTATTTTACCGCTGATGATTACGGCCATCATTTCAACTATTGTTGCCTCCCGCCTGCAGGAAGGTTCCATCTATACGCTAAAACTGCTGCGCCGCGGCGTAAATATTTTTGCCGGTAAAGAAATTAATGTGCTGCGTTCCATTAAAGTTGCCGATGTGGCCAAAAAGAGTATAAATCTTATCCATGAAAATGCTTCTTTTAATGAAATCCTCGATAAGATGGTCAATTCCCAGCATAACTATATTTATGTTGTCAATGCCGATAATAAAATTATCGGATATATTTCGATGACCGAAATCCGGCAAACTATCCGTGATTATGATACGCTGAAAGACCTGCTGATTGCCGAAGATATCGTAGTCTCTAATTTTGCAACCGTGACAGAGAATGACAATCTGGATATTGTGATGAAGCAGTTTGGATGGACAGGAATGGACGAAATTCCGGTTCTGAGTGGAGATAAAAAAGGAGATATAATCGGAACGATCTGGCAGGCGGATGTGATTGACGCCTATAATAACCAGATCTTTCTGCGTGATATGTCCGGAGAAGCCGGCCAGTTGGTGGACCATATAACCGAGGGCAAATCGGTGCATGTGGTCGAGCGCTACTACTTTTTTGAAATTGAAGTGCCGCCGCTGTTCCATCGAAAAAGTTTAGTGGAAATTGATGTCCGGAAAAATTATAAATTAGAAGTCCTGTTAATTAAACGGACTAAAAATACCCGTGAAGGATTAAAGACAAGATATGTGCATCCAAGCGCTTCTACTACGCTGCACCGGGATGATGTTTTGTTATTGTTCGGAACACAGGAAGATATTAAACGTTTCAGAAAAGTTCAGCCGAACGAAACACTGGTATAGATGCTTAAGGGAAAACGAGCAATAATTATCGTATTAAAGGGAATCACATAAAGGGAAATGGAATGATTAATTTTACCGAAGAACATGAAATGGTCCGTCAGATGGTTCGGGATTTTGCAAAAAATGAAGTAGCGCCCCTCGCCATAGAAGTTGATGAAAATGAACGTTTTCCGGAAGAGACTTTTAAAAAGATGGCCGAACTCAACTTATTAGGGCTGCCTTTCGAAGATAAATACGGCGGCGCCGGCATGGATCTGATTTCATATACCATTACATTAGAAGAATTAGCGCGTGTCTGCGCCTCAACCGCCCTGTCTTACTCGGCACATGTTTCGTTGGCGGCTTCGCCCATCCATATGTTCGGTACGGAAGAGCAGAAACAGAAATACCTTATTCCGCTGGCAAAAGGCGAAAAGATCGGTTCCTTCGGATTGACAGAGCCTACGGCGGGCAGTGACGCGGGGGGCACAAAAACAACCGCGGTTCGGGACGGAGATTCCTTCATCCTGAATGGCTCAAAAGTGTTTATTACCAATGCTGCGTATGCGGATATTCTGGTGGTTACAGCGGTTACCGATAAAGAAAAAGGCCGCAGAGGCATTTCCAATTTTATTATCGAACGGGATTTTCCAGGATTTGAAGTGGGTAAAAAAGAGAAAAAATTAGGGATGCGCGCTTCGCCCACTTCTATGCTGCATTTTACCGATTGCCGGGTCCCTGCCGAAAATATGCTGGGTACCGAAAATAGCGGTTACAAACAATTTTTAACAATTTTAGACGGCGGCCGTGTGGGAATCGCTGCACAGTCACTTGGGATTGCCAAAGAATCACTGAAGCGTGCTATGCTGTATGCGCAGGAGCGGGAACAATTTGGTAAACCGATCGGCGAATTTCAGGCCATTCAGTTTAAACTGGCGGATATGGCTACACAAATTCACGCGGCGGAGCTAATGATCTATAACGCGGCTTTCCGTAAAATGGAAGGAAAACCGTATATTCATGAAGCAGGAATGGCGAAGCTTTTTGCTTCCGAAATTGCTACCGAATGCGCCAATCAGGCCATCCAGATTCACGGCGGATACGGTTATACGAAGGAGTACGAAGTAGAACGCTTCTGGCGGGATGCAAAATTACTTGAAATTGGAGAAGGAACTTCAGAAGTTCAGCGTATTGTTATTTATCGTGAGCTGCTCAAACAAATTGACAGGTTATAATGGAATTAAAAAATAAGTGGCAGAGCTTTAGGACCTATCTAAGCGAACTTAAAGTTGGCAAAACGAATCTGGAAGATATTCTGACCAAGATTTTAATCTTTGTGTTTTTTATCGTCCTTATCCCGTTGCTGTTTTCCAGTAATAAGTCCGGAACCAGCCTGAATATGAAGAAGGGCAGCATTGCGCCTAAAAAAGTGGTGGCGCCCTTTAACTTTTTTATCCTTAAAACCAAGGAAGAGCTGAAAAAGGAACGGGATGAAAATGCCGCTAAAGTGCCGTTTTATTTTTCCTACAATGATTCGATTACCAGGGCAGCAACCGGCAAACTGCACGCCGTTATTTCATATATTTTAAATAAAAATATTCCGGTTTTCGATGATGTCGGAAGCAATTCCACGGCAGATTCCTTTTTCACTGTTCTGAAAAATGAACTTCAGGAGCAATTTCTCTTTAATTTTTCGAGTGGTAGTCTACAGATTTTATCGGATATTTTTAACGATCCGAAACGTCTTGAGAGTTTTAAAGAGGCGGCGGCCTTGGCCGAAAAGCTCGAAAAAGAGGGTATCTTAAGTCTTAGTCTGGCGGAAATTAACCGCCCTAATGTAGTCGTGAGGCGAAAAGGGATCGAAGAACCTCTGGCTCCACAGAATCGGCGTGATTTGCCGGCGGTAAATAAAGTATTGGAAAACAAACTGCTGGAATCGTTTGATGTGAATCAGGCGCTGATAATAAATTATTTCTTTGCCCAGATTTTAACACCAAATTTAATTTACGAACAAAAATTTACCAGAGCTGCGGTCGAACAAGCTATTGCCGAGGTGGCGGTCACCAAGGATATGGTTTATGAAAATGAACGGATCGTCGATGCTAATGAACGTATCGATGCCGATATATTTCAAAAATTGTATTCATTAAAAGCGGCTCAAATTGAGCGCGGCAGGCGTGAAGGCGGTTTTCAGGATATCATTGCCTATCTGGCAAAAATGATGCTTTTGGCAGCGGTTCTTTTGATTGCCGGACTCTATCTGTTTTCTTTCCGGAAGAAGATTTTTAACAACAATAAAATGTTGTTTATGATTTCCCTGATTCTGATGCTGGAATTTGTGCTGGCAGCACTGATTAGCGGTCCCCTAAACTGGCACACCTATGTCATTCCGGTTACCATTGTATCTATGCTACTGGCGATTCTCGTGGATTCGGGTATAGCCTTTGTGGCAACGGTTGTGGTAGCACTGGTGCTGGGCGGCATTCAGGGCGGAGGATACGATATTGCGCTTATGACCATGGTAAGCGGAATGGTTGCTATTTTTTCCGTTCATAAAATGCGGACCCGGAATCAGGTTTTTAAAGCCATTGTATTTATTGCCGCCGCTTACCTGTGGGTGTTGATTACGTTAACCGCACTGCGCTATGATTCCCTGCTGGAAGCCTCCAAGATATTTGTCTATTTTCTGTTGCCCAATGCGGTGCTTTCTCCGTTTCTTACGTTCATGCTGCTTGGGGTTTTTGAAAAATTATTTGATATCACCACCGATGTAACGCTGCTTGAATTATCCGATATGAACCATCCGCTTTTAAAGAAGCTGGCGATGGAAGCGCCGGGCACCTTTCATCACAGTATGGTGGTGGGAAATCTGGCCGAGCGTGCCGCCAAGGCTATCGGAGCAAATTCCCTTCTGGCCCGGGTGGGCAGCTATTATCACGATGTGGGAAAAATGGAAAAGCCGGAATATTTTGTAGAAAACCAGATGGATGCCGACAACCGCCATACCCAGCTGGCAGCCAGCATGAGTGCGCTTATCCTGACCTCGCATGTCAAAAATGGTATCGAAATGGCCGCGGCTGCCGGTATTCCTAAACGCATCCGCGATTTTATTCCCGAACACCACGGCACCAGTACGATGGACTTTTTTTATAAGAAAGCATTGGAAAATGCCGGTGAAACACAGGTAAATGAAGCGGATTTTCGCTATCAGGGCCCCAAACCGCAGTCCAGGGAAACAGCCATTGTTATGCTGGCCGATTCGGTTGAAGCGGCAACCCGTTCCATTAAAAATCCGACACCGAATAAAATACGCGCGTTTGTGGAAGAGCTGGTAGATAAAAAATTCCGTATGGGTGAACTGGATGAATGCGATTTAACCCTGCGAGATTTAAAACAGATTGTGGATGCTTTTATGCCGGTTTTATATGGTGTTTTTCAGCACCGTATCGAATATCCGGATCAGGAGAATAAGAAAGGGCAATCGAAGCCCCGTTCTAAAAACGAGAAAAATGATAAAAACGGACATTCAAATTCATCAGGCGCATCCAAAAATACGGCTGAACCAAAAGCAGTATAAAACCCTTTGCCGCGATGTGCTGGATGAAATTAACCTGGAAGCACAAAGCTGCGCGGTTATTTTTGTGGAGGATGCTTTCTTAAAGGAAATGCACGGGCACTATTTATCCGATCCTACAATAACCGATGTGATTACCTTTGATCTTGGTGAAGAAGCTGTGGAAGGGGAAATTTACATAAGCACCGACCGGGCTGCCGACCAGGCTGAACAATACGGAACGCCGGTAGAGGAAGAAATTATCCGGCTGATTATTCACGGTATGCTGCACTTAAAGGGGTATGATGATATCTATGAACAGGACCGGATTGAAATGAAAAAAGAAGAGAATCGCCTGACGGAAAAATATGTGAATACGTTTGGACCTTTTTAAAAACCTTGGATTAACTTGGGAGCGCCTTGACTGTGGCAATTCATAAGTATTAAAATGACCATCTATCGACAGGTGTATTAAGGTTCTTACAGAATGACATTTTTTTTTATGAAGAATAATTTTGGACTGCATTGACGGGGTCAATGCACAAGCTCTGAAAATTTATTTGTTTTACTTACATAGGAGGTCTGATTCATTTTGGACCCATCATTTTTTATCTATTTTGTAGTGTTTGTGGTGCTTCTGATCTTTTCGGCATTTTTTTCAAGCTCAGAAACCGCTTTCTTTTCTTTAACAAAATCCAATTTAGAAAAACTGTCGCACAGTAAGAGTCCGGCCAGACGCCAGATAACGGTTCTGTTAAGCAAACCTAAAAAACTGCTCATTTCCATCATTATCGGCAATACCATCAGCAACACGGCGATAGCCACGGTAGCGGCCTTTCTTACGACCCGTCTCAGTATTCAATATGGGTTAGACCGTTTACTGGTGTTGTTGCTCAATGTTTTGGTTGTTACGCTTGTTGTTTTGGTTTTCAGTGAGATTATTCCAAAAGTAACCGCGGTAAAAAATGCCCAGAAAACGGCGATTAAACTGGTCTACCCGCTGACCTTTTCCTATTATCTGTTTCTTCCTCTAAGCGCGCTGTTTTTTTTACTAACCCAATTGCTGATCCGGCTTTTGGGACTGGAGAAAGATAAACATATCCTTTCGGATCAGGAACTGCGCACCCTTGTGGATGTAGGAGAAGAAAAGGGCGCCCTGGAGAAAGATGAAAAAGAGATGATTCACAGTATTCTCGAAATGAGCGACACCATCACCAGGGAAATTATGGTTCCGCGTACGGATATGGAAGCGTTGGAAAAATCGACTTCCTTAAAAGAAGTTTTGGCCCTGGTGAAAGATAAGCTGCATAGCCGGGTTCCAGTTTATGACGACTCCATCGATAATATTTCCGGTATTTTATTTTTAAAGGATTTGTTGCCTTTTATTAAAAAACAGGATCAGGCTTCCTTCGATTTGAGTAAACTGGTACATCCCCCTTATTATGTACCGGAACAGAAAAAGATAAATGAATTGCTGCGTGAGTTTCAAAAAGAGCGCATTCATATGGCCATTGTTGTGGATGAGTACGGCGGAACTTCTGGCCTGGTAACCCTGGAAGATGTGATCGAAGAAATTGTCGGTGAAATTCAGGATGAATATGATGAAGAGATGCCGCTTTTCGAGAAAATAGATAATACGACTTTTATCGTCGATGCCACTATGCAGTTAGACGAGCTTAATGAGGAACTGGGGCTCGATTTACCCGAAGAAGAAGGGGTGGATTCCTTAGCCGGATTTCTGTTGGGTCGTTTTGGCTCGGTGCCAAAATTTGATGAAAAGCTGGAATATGATCGCTATGAATTTACGATTACCAAGGCTACCAAAAAACGCATCGAAAAGGTAAAGATAGTGATAAAAAATGAACTGAAGGATTGATTGACTATTCCCGGGCCGGTGCCGTCAAATAAACATTAATCAACAGCGCGTGTCCAATGTCCATTTTAAACCTGGAAATTGAAAATTCTCTGCTGGATATTGGATGTTTTCGGCGCATACTCAATTTCAATAAGGTTTTATTTCATCCCGCAGATATAACAGATATGAAAATACAATGCTAAAAAAAATTCCCTCTGTAAATATTCTGGTAGAACAATTATCCGCTTCATTTCCAGAAATAAAGCCGGATTATCTCACACAGTTTATTCAGTACAAAATACAGCAACTGCGCGAGAATCCTGAAAAATATGGATTAGATAAAAAAGACAAAGAAACTTTTGCCGAAGAATTTTCAACTGAGCTTATTGCTTCTTTTCGGCAATTGTTGGACGGCTCTCTGAAACCGGTTATTAATGCCGGGGGAATCGTTCTGCATACCAACCTGGGCCGGGCGCCGCTGCCAGAAAGTGTCATCCAAAAAATAGGCCAGTCGGCGCGCTATACCAATCTGGAATTGAATTTAAAAAGCGGACGCAGGGGACAGCGTAACGATCACCTGTCGGATTTATTGCGGCTAATCAGCGGAGCCGAAGACGGTCTGGCGGTAAACAACAATGCGGCGGCCGTGATGCTGATGCTCAATTCACTGGCTTCCCGCAAAGAGGTGATTTTATCCCGTGGGGAAATGGTGGAAATCGGCGGTTCTTTCCGCTTGCCGGAAGTGATGAAAATAAGCGGCTGCAAACTTAAAGAAATCGGAACCACCAATAAAACCCATTTACGTGATTACGAAGAAGCCATTAGTTCTAAAACCGGCGCCATTCTAATTTGCCATACCAGTAATTATGAAATAAAGGGTTTTACAGCTAAGCCCCAGCTGGATACGCTGGTGGAACTGGCGCATAAAAACAACATCCCGGTTATTTATGATCTGGGCAGTGGTTCTCTGGAAAGGTACTCGTTCGGAGCCGCTTATCCGGAACCTCAGGTTTCCGAAATCATTCGCGCCGGTGTGGATTTGGTTTCTTTTTCCGGGGATAAATTATTAGGCGGCCCGCAGGCGGGTTTGATTGCCGGCCGGCGTAAGTGGGTGCAAAAATGCGCAAAGAATCATTTCCTACGCGCCCTGCGGTTAGATAAAGTGATGACCGCCGCCCTGCAGGAAACCCTAATCCGGCACCTCTACCGTAAACCAGCACTGGACAGCCTTGAGGCGCTGAACCAATCCGCCGAAGAATTGAAAGAACGCAGCCTGCGCTTTATTCGGCTCTGTACACCGGAGATTCAAAACCAGTTAACCGTTGCCGCTGTTAGTGGCCAGGTGGGCAGCGGCGCCTATCCTACTCTGGAACTCCCTTCGTATGCCATTCAGGTGGTTTCCCCCAAAAAGAATGCCTCCCGTATTGCCCGTGCCCTGCGCCTTGGAAATCCGCCGGTTTTGGGTTATATTCACAACGATATCTTTCATCTTGATCTGCGCGCTGTGAACCAAAAAGAAGAAAATCAGTTGGTCGAGGCTCTGACCGCGATACTTTAAAATCACACATCCTAAACATTTTCCCCGCATCGTCATTCTCTGCTTGCCCCTTTTGGGCTTGCCCCTTTTGGGCTTGCCCCTTTGGAGGGCATGCTTTTATCAGCCAGGCGTCTGACTGGTCGGGAATGCATAAAAACGCAAGAATTGTTAACTGGAGATAAAAGTTCAACATCTCCCAGGAAAAAGTCCTTCTAGGATGACGAGTGTGCGTGTATCTTGTTCCCGACGCTACGAATCCTATGAAGTTTCGAAGCACAATTTAGATAAATCCCCATCTTTATTTTCGCTTCCCGGTCTCCGGCTTCGGCTATTTGCATTTAAAATCCAAAATTTAAAATTTTGAATCTGCATTTTTTTAAAATCTGTATCCCTTAATAAAATATTCTCTGGTTCATAAGAAAACCATTGATAATATAAGTTTAAAATTGTTATATTTCAGCTTGCTTTACTATTGAAAATTAAGAGCAGAGGAGGCTCTTTAAACAGTACAATAAAAATTGGGGAAACTATGAGTTTAAGTGAAATAGCAAAAGGCATCAGCCCGTCTCCAACACTGGCACTAAATGAAAAATTTGCCATTTTACGGGAAAAAGGAGACCCGGTCATTCATCTTGGCGGTGGAGAGCCGAAGAGCAAAGCGCCAATGGAAGCGATTATGGCTTCGGTGGCGCATCTCAATACCGGAGAGATCCGCTACGCACCTGCCGATGGCACACGGGAAATGAAGCAGGCGGTTATCCGTTATACAGAAGAATTTTACGGCCGTAAGGTACAACCCGAAAATGTGATAATTTCCAGTGGCGCAAAGCAGGCCCTGATGGTGGCTATGCAGGCGATTTTAAATCCCCAGGAAGAGATTCT